>JAITQY010000022.1 GCA_031288675.1 Oscillospiraceae bacterium
TTCCTGTGTGCCGAAGGCTGCGCAATTCAAAGCGATAAGGATTTCGGGATTCCGGAGGCGCTAAGCGTATTGTTTGACACCCCGGGAAAATACGCCGAAACCGTCGCCGCGCTGAAAAGGGTCGCTAAACCGGACTGCGCGGAGAAAATCGCGGACTTCGCTATTGACATAGCCGTGAAAAAGGAGTAGTATACTTAACAAGTAACAATGAACAGTTAACAATGGACGAACAATCAATTTAATTGTTCTTTGTTCATTGTTACTTGTTTATTATTGGTATGGAGGTATCACAATGAAAGGCAGTTGTATAATCGGACAATCGGGCGGTCCGACCGCCGTTATTAACGCCAGTCTCTACGGCGCCGTCAAGGCGGCTATGGAAAGCGGACAAATCACGCGCGTACTCGGCGCGAGGCACGGAATCAAGGGCGTTCTGAACGACGACCTTATTGACCTTAACAAAGAAGATGCGGAGCAAATCGAACTTCTGCCGTTTACGCCGTCCTCTGCGCTCGGCAGCTGCCGTTACAAACTGAAAGACCCGGACAGCAACTCCGCGGAATTTGAGAAGCTGCTGGAGATCTTCAAAAAGTATGACGTCCGCTATTTCTTCTACATAGGCGGCAACGACAGTATGGATACGTGCGAAAAGGTCAGCCGGTATATGGATAAAGCCGGCTATGAGTGCCGCGTCGTCGGTATCCCTAAAACCATTGACAACGACCTCGCCGGAACCGACCATTGCCCTGGTTACGGCAGCGCGGCAAAGTTTATCGCCGTCAGTATGATGGAGATATACAAAGACTGCCGGGTTTATGACAAGCGAACTATTACGATTGTAGAGATTATGGGACGGAACGCCGGCTGGCTTACCGCCTCTGCCGCTCTTGCAAGTAAATTCGGCGATGGTCCTGATTTGATTTATCTGCCGGAAACTGATTTCGACCTTAGCGCGTTTCTTGACCGCGCGGTTGCGGAGTACGAAAAACAGGGCGGTTTACTTGTCGCCGTCAGCGAGGGCGTTCACAACGCTAAAGGGCAGCTTATCGTTGAGGAATCGCTCGAGACAGGCGACGGCTTTGTCGACGCGTTCGGTCATGTTCAGCTCGGCGGAGTCGCTTCCCTGCTCGCTTCCAAGCTGCAGAAGCGCACGGACGCTAAAGTACGCGCTATTGAGCTTTCTCTGCTCCAGCGCTGTGCGGCTCACAACGCGAGCCTAACGGATATTACCGAAGCGCAAAACGCCGGCGCGGCGGCGGTCAAAGCCGCTTTAGACGGCTTTACAGGTAAGATGATCGGCTTGGAACGCTGCGTTAACGCGGAAGGCGGCTACGCCAGCCGCACGATTATGATTGACCTCTCTTCCTGCGCCAATGCGGAACGAACTGTTCCTCAGGAGTGGATTACGGACGGCGGTATAACCGATGAATTTATTGATTACGTTCTTCCTCTTATTCAGGGTTCTCCGGAGCGTCCGATAGAGAACGGACTTCCTAAATTCACAAAATTCAGGAATATAAAAGCGCAGATATAAAAACACTTGACACGTATGAAAATACGTGTCATAATATTATTAAAGGATACTCAAACAGTGAAAAGCTATTCCTCCCGGGAAGTCATAAAAATACTCACAGCAGACGGGTGGTATGAGGTCGCCTGTGACGGTGACCATCATCAGTTTAAGCATCCGGTCAAACCGGGAAAAGTGACTGTGACACATCCCAAAAACACTATACCTATAGGAACGCTTGGAAGTATAAGCCGGCAAGCGGGTGTAAAATTCAAATAAGAGGAAATATAATGAAAGACGTTTATATCTATCCGGCTATCCTATCATACGCAAAAGACGGAATTTCTATAGAATTCCCTGATTTTCCAGGATGCCTGCCGTGTGCAGATACAACGGAAGAAGCTGTCAAAAACGCTCGTGAAGCGTTAAGTCTGCATATTTGGGGAATGGAGCGGGACGGAGATACCATTCCTGCTCCGGCTAAAATCACGGAGCTTAATTGCGGTAAAAATGAGATTTCTTTGCTCGTTGAGATTTTCATGCCGTCTGTGCGCGAACGGTTAAATAACCGCTATATAAAGAAAACCCTCACAATTCCGCAATGGCTGAATATAGAAGCGGAACGCGCGGGTGTAAATTTCTCTCAAGTTCTTCAAAACGGACTTAAAGAATATCTGCACATCAATAAATAACCACATTATGTTATCAACAATTTTCCCGGGAAATGTTAATATCCGCACCGCGCTTCCAACCGATTTTCCTTCAACGGTACGGATTTGGCAGGAGGCTTTCGGCGGCGGCGGAGAAGCGGCAGCATTCCTGCGGGAGTATTACACTCCGGCGGGCGCGGTTGTTGCGGAGCTTAACGGCGCGGTGATTGCGGCGGCGTATCTTGTATTCGGCGCGCGTGTCCTTGACAACGCCGGAAACGCCCGAAGCTGTCCTTATCTATACGCCGTTGCGGTAGACAAGCGTTTCCGCGGATACGGTTACGGGAAAGCCATCGTCAGTTTTGCCGTACGTCAGGCATTTCAGCTTGGGTATGATTGTATCTTTACCTGTCCGGAGCGCCCTGAACTTTTCAGCTATTACAGGGCTTTAGGTTTCACGCAGAAGATTTCCGTTAAAAAGCGGCTGTTCCTGCCCGCTAAATGGCGGGAGAGTATCTGGACATTAGAACGGGGGCTTTTGCTCGGCTAAGTGGGTTACTCGGGCAAATTTAAGCGTTCGCCCTTAAAAATTTACATAAAGTACTTGCAATTTCGCTTTGGTTGTGGTATAGTATGAGGGTATGGTAAACAGATTGCAGAAATACAGTTTCCTGCCTGTTTGCCAGACTCTAACTTTTTATTTTCTCACAAAGAACGGAGGTCGCTTTATTGAATTCTTCTCAAATGCCCGAGACTTCAAAATCTGAATTTTGGGAGCTTATACTCAGGCTTTTAACAGAAGACCAAGGCGTTAGTCAGGCGGCCGTTGACGCTTGGCTGAAAGACTGTAAAGTAATCTCTATCGACGATGATAACGTTGTGATTTACCGGGACGATAAATGGAAGCGCGACGTCATCGAAAAAACTTACGGCAAAAAAATCACAGCCGTTCTGCAGCAACTGCTTGATGAAAACACTTCACCCAAGTTTATATGCGAAGAAGATCAGATAGTTGCGGTCAATTCAGGACAAAAAACTAACCCTAACTTCAGCAATGATAAATACAGCTTCAGTAACTTTATTGTCGGCCGCTCCAATGAGATGGCATACAGCGCCGCCCGGGCGGTCGCAAACGGCAACGGAGAAAAATATAATCCTCTGTTCATCTACGGAAATCCCGGTCTCGGCAAAACGCATCTTTTATACGCCGTTGCTCACGAAATCAAAAAAAGCGCTCCGGCAGCGCACATTATCTATATCAAAGCTGAAAGTTATATGAACGAGCTTATTAACTCAATCTATAACAAAACCATGACTTCGTTCCGCGAAAAATACCGCAACTGTGACGTCCTGCTTATTGACGACATCCAATTTATCGCCGGCAAAGATCAAACTCAGGACGAGTTCTTCCACACTTTCAACAGCCTGCACGAATCCGGCAAACAGATTGTTTTAACTTCCGACCGACCGCCGCGCGATATTCTCCGTTTAGAGGACAGGCTTAAATCCCGCTTTGAATGGGGTCTGATGACGATAATCAATCCGCCGGATTTGGAAACGCGTATCGCAATAGTCAACAGTAAGGCGTCCTCTCTCGGAATCTATGTTCCGCCGGAAATCGCTTACTATATCGCCGAAAACATAACCTCTAACGTAAGAATGATCGAGGGTGTTCTTAACCGCATAACAGTCTACAAAGAGCTTCTCAAACCTGGCGATGAACTTAATATAGACAGCGTTATCGAAATCACAAGCGACCTTATCTCCAAAGAAAAGGAATGTTCGCCGCAGCAAGTGATTGAGCGCGTTTCGAAATATTTCCTAATTGAAGCCACTGCTATGCTTGGTAAAAGCCGTGATAAAACCACCGCGCGCGCGCGTCAGCTCGCTATGTACCTTATCCGCGAACTTACTGACCTGACGCTTGACGATATAGGCAAACTGTTCGGACGCGATCACAGCACGGTTATTCACGCGTTAAAGAAAATCGAAGACGAAAAAGACGTTAACAGTGAAATTTCAGACGCCATCCGCGACGTACAAGCAAACATCCGTGAAACCAATGAAGCAAAAATAACAAGCGAGAATATAGACTCGCGCAGCGAATGGGCAGGTATCCCCATAGATAACTTGTAATATATTAGTAAATAATTGTAAATCATTTTTTCAGGTTATCAACATTATCAACATATAGTTATCAACATTATCAACAAGACATCAAGTATACCTGAAAAGTTGTCAACTTTTCAACAAAGTTATCAACATCGACTTTCCCTTATTTTTCGACCACCGCTGAACTTATCCACTTTTTTGATGCCCTACTACTACTACTATATCTATATAATATATTATTATATGAGCGAGAAGAAATTTTTATTCTTTATTCCGGAGGGTTAAAATGAAATTTTATTGCGACAAATCAGAGCTACTGTCAGCTATACGCATAGCTGGCAGAGCAGTAGCGCAAAAGAGTACTATACCGGCGTTAGAGGGCTTACTTCTGCAAGCTCAGAATACTAAACTTGTTATCACCGGATATGACTTAAAGACAGGTATTCGTACAGAAGTAGACGCTGAAGTTGAAGAATCAGGTTCTGTAGTACTTAACAGTAAATTGTTCACGGAAGTTATTAACGCCATGCCGTCGGACAGACTGTCAATAATCGGGGAAGATATGAATATAAAAATTTCCTGCTTCTCCTCAGAGTTCGAGATTCTGTCAAGTCCGGCTGAGGACTTTCCGGAACTGCCGTCAATTGATGCGGAAGATCAGATTCGTGTTCCTCGCGGAATGCTAAAGAATATGATTTCACAAACAGTATTCGCGGTAAGCGATAATGAAAGTAAGCCTATACACACGGGATCGTTATTTGAACTTGTGAACGGCGAGTTGTCCGTGATAAGCGTAGACGGATACCGCTTAGCGCTCAGGCGTGAGGACGTGGGACAGTTTAATAAAGTAAGCGATATTATTCAGAAATTTGTAGTACCGGGCAAGACTCTTAACGAAATCGAAAAAATATGCCCCGACGATGAGGAACTTGCGGCGGTTACGGTTGGTAGCCGATATATTCTGTTCCGCGTAGGCGCGACGGAGATAATAAGCCGTAGGCTTGAGGGTGAATTCCTTGACTATAAACGCGCGATACCAAAGGAGCAGAAATATACTCTGTTTGCGGAGCGCAGGGCATTGCTTACGGCGGTTGACCGCGTATCTTTAATCATTGACGATACGCTGAAATCTCCGTTACGGATGACAGTCGGCGACGGTATCGTAAAAATGCGTGCTGTGACAACGGTCGGAAAAGCGTCTGACGAATGCCTTATTAAAGGCGACGGAGAAAACTTAGAGATAGGGTTTAATAACCGTTATATGCTTGACGCGCTTAAAGCGGCGCCGTCTGACGAGCTTAAAATATTCTTTAATACGGCGGTCAATCCTTGCATTATGGTTCCGGCAGACGATGAACAGGATAACTTCCTGTATATGGTTCTTCCGGTAAGACTTACGACGGCAAGTTAAGCAGGAGGATGATTATGCAGACAACACAAACGGAGAAATCAGAAACGAGCATTAAAATCTATACAGAGTTCATAAAACTTGACAGCGCGCTTAAATATGCGGGGGTTGCAATGACCGGCGGTGAGGCAAAAGCCATCATCAGTAACGGAAACGTAAAAGTAAACGGTAATGTTTGTATCCAGCGCGGAAAAAAGATTTATCCAGGTGATGTGATAAATTTTCAGGGCGCGGAGTTTATCGTTAAAAATTGATTTAATGCAGTTAAAGTCAATAAAACTGACTAATTTCCGCAACTACCGCAATACGGAAACTATGAATTTCAGCGCCGGGACGAACATCATCTGCGGTGAAAACGCTCAGGGCAAAACTAATCTTTTAGAGGCTGTTTACTACACTTGCCGCGGACGAAGCTTCCGAACCCGTACAGTAAACGACGTAATCCGTTTTCAGGAAGCGGAGGCGGAAATTGACGCCGTTATCGAACAAAACGGAAGACTTCATACGTCGGAAGTAACTCTTGAACGGAATGACCGCAAACGGATTTACATTGACGGTACGGAACAAAAAACGCTTACGGAGTATCCGTTTCACGCGGTCTTATTTCAGCCGGAAGATTTAGAGCTCGGACGCGGCGCGGCGGCAATGCGGCGCAGATGGTTAGATACGGTTATCAGCGCGCTTAGACCCCGTTATTCTGACGCTCTGACAGAGCACAGAAAACTTTATGACAGCAAGCTAAAATTATTAAAAGATATTCGTGAAAATCAGACGCTGATAAAAGTCTTGGAGGACTTTGATATTTTACTCGCAAAGGCGGACGCGGTGCTGATACACTACCGCGCTTTGTTTTGCAAGAGGATTGCCCCGCTGATTGCGGAAAATACCGCTATGTTGTCTGGTGAATCCCTTACTGCTGAATACCGCGCGGTAACAAGTATCTCTCATCCGGAGGAACTTAAACCATCAGAAATCTGCGTTAAACTTCTTGAACGCCAAAGCGGGCTTCGCGATGCTGAACTGGCAAGCGGAAATGTATTATCCGGAGCGCGGAAAGACGACTTTACGATTACACTTAACGAACTCGGCTCAGAGTTTTGGTCACAGGGTCAGGCACGAACAGTAGCGGTTGCTATGAAACTTGCCGAGCGTGAATTCCTGAAGCAGGAATCCGGCGAATATCCGATACTTTTGCTTGACGATGTACTCAGCGACCTTGACGAGCGGCGTCGTCACGCCGTCCTTAATAAAATCGACAGCGGGCAGACATTCATTACCTGCTGTGACGCAGACGAACTAAACACAAAAAATACAGAGAACGGAGAATCGGCAAAGGGCAATGGAAAATGGAGAGTTGAAAATGGAGAAATCCGAGCTGAACAATGAGTATACAGCCAGCCAAATACAGGTACTTGAGGGATTAGAGGCTGTCCGTAAACGTCCGGGTATGTACATCGGTACTACCGCCAGCCGCGGACTTCACCACCTTGTTTATGAAATTGTTGATAACAGCATTGACGAAGCCCTTGCGGGTTACTGTAAGAACATCAGTGTCGTAATCAAAGACGGCGACATCATCCTTGTCCGGGATGACGGGCGCGGTATCCCGGTCGGAACTCAGGAGCAAACCGGCAAAAGTGCGTTGGAGGTCGTGTTTACCGTACTTCACGCGGGCGGAAAATTCGGCGGCGGCGGATATAAAGTTTCCGGCGGTCTGCACGGCGTAGGCGCAAGCGTGGTCAATGCGCTTTCGGAGTGGCTTACGGCTCGCGTCCGAATCGGCGACGATGTATGGGAAATGAAATTCTCACGCGGTGAAATTACCCAGCCGCTTATGCAGGTTGAACCGGAAACCACCAGCGCTACCGGCAGCGGTACGACGGTTGTATTTAAGCCTGACGCGGAGATTTTCGACGAGACGGAGTTCGATTTTGATACACTGTTCACACGTCTGCGTGAACAGGCGTTCCTAAATGCCGGAATCCGCATTACGCTCACGGACGAACGACCCGGCAAAGAGCGCTCCGAAGAGATGTGTTATGAGGGCGGAATCAAGGAGTTTACACGATTTATCAACAAAAATAAGACGGCGCTGCACGAGGAAGTTATCTACTTTTCTGAGATTCGTGACACGCGTGAGGCTGAAATCGCCCTGCAATGGACGGATAACTATAATGAGAATATCTACAGCTTTGCCAATAATATTCACACTCCGGAGGGCGGTACGCACGAAACAGGATTCCGCAGCGCGTTGACACGTGCGCTTAACGAGTACGGTATGCGCACAAAAATCCTTAAAGAAGACGAAAAGCTCTCCGGTGAGGATTGCCGCGAGGGTCTTGGCGCGATTATCAGCGTTCGCCTTACAGAAGCTCAGTTTGAGGGTCAGACAAAGACAAAACTCGGTAACGCGGACATTCGCACGCTTGTGGAAAATATGCTTTACCGCAGATTAAGCGACTATTTTGAAGAAAATCCGCGCGTTTCCCGCGCGATTATGGATAAGGCAATGGCGGCGAACCGCGCTCGCGAAGCGGCGCGTAAAGCCCGTGACCTCTCCCGTAAAAAAACTTCATCAGAGGGGCTTAGTCTGCCCGGCAAACTCACCGATTGCTACGGCAAGCAGCCGGAGTTCAACGAGATTTTCATCGTCGAGGGCGACAGCGCGGGCGGCAGCGCGATTGACGGACGCGATAGCCGCTATCAGGCTATTCTTCCGCTTTGGGGAAAGATGCTGAACGTAGAGAAAGCCCGCGCCGACAAAGTGTTCGGTAACGAAAAACTCAGCCCGGTAATTCTTGCGCTTGGCGCTGGTATCGGCGAAGAGTTCGACGCGGAACGGCTCCGATATCATAAGATTATCATTATGGCGGACGCCGACGTGGACGGCGCCCATATCCGCACGCTTCTGCTGACGTTCTTCTTCCGATTTATGCGCCCGCTTGTAGACGGCGGCTATGTGTATATCGCTCAGCCGCCCCTGTATAAACTCGTGCGCGGTAAGGATACCCGTTACGCGTTCAGTGATGAGGAACGCGACCGTATAAGCGCAGATCTTCGCGGAGGAAACTCTAACGCGAAAATTGAAATCAGCCGCAACAAAGGTCTTGGTGAAATGGACGCAGAGGAGCTTTGGGAAACGACAATGGATCCGGAGAAGCGTATACTGCTCAAAGTAGAGCTTGACGACGCGCTTGCCGCGGACGAAATCTTCACCATTTTGATGGGAGAAAAGGTCGAGCCCCGCCGTGAGTTCATTGAACGCAACGCCAAATACGTAAGCAATTTAGACGTGTAATTTTGAGAAAATCTTAATTTTATCTGCGTTAATCTCTGGTTTTTCAAAGAAACTGTGGTTATAAAGAAAAAGGAGTTCAAATGGCAAAGACTAAACCCGCGAAAAATAAGAATCCGGATATCTCATTCGCGGATCAGGTGATCAAACCGGTAGAATTAGAGCGCGAAATGCGCAAGAGTTATATTGATTACGCTATGAGCGTAATCGTAGGCCGCGCCCTGCCGGACGTCCGCGACGGGCTGAAACCCGTACACCGCCGCATCCTTTATACTATGGTCGAGGATGGTCTGACAAGCGATAAAACTTTCCGCAAGTCCGTGACGACGGTCGGAGCGGTGTTAGGACGCTATCATCCGCACGGCGACACCAGCGTTTATGACGCGCTTGTTCGCCTTGCTCAGCGGTTTACGCTTCGTTACCCGCTTGTGGAGGGTCACGGCAACTTCGGCTCAATACACGAACACCGCGCCGCCGCATATAGGTATACCGAAGCCCGTCTTGCACGGCTTTCTAACGAGATGGTTCGCGACATCGACAAAGATACCGTTGACTGGACGCCGAACTTTGACGAAAGCCTAAAAGAACCAAGTGTTCTTCCGGCACGCTTCCCGAACCTATTAGTCAACGGAAGCTCCGGTATTGCCGTCGGCATGGCGACAAACATTCCGCCGCATAACCTGCGTGAAGTCATTGGCGCTACTATATGCGTTATCCGCGACCCGGAGGCTACTCTTGCCGACCTTATGGAACACATCAAGGGTCCGGACTTCCCTACCGGAGGCGTTATCGTGGGCTACAGCGGTATCCGCGCCGCATATGCCACAGGGCGCGGGCTTATAAAACTTCGCGCGCGTACCGAAATTGAGGTTGATGAAAACGGACGCACTGAAATAATAGTTACGGACATCCCCTATCAGCAAATCACACGCACGCTTATTCAGGAGATTGACGAGAAAATTAAAGACAAAAGCATAGAGGGAATCTCCGCCCACCGTGACGAAACAGACCGTGACGGCTTCCGCCTTGTATTCGAGCTTCAGCGCGGCGCGAACGCACAGGTAACGCTGAATCAGCTTTTCGCAAATACCTCCCTGCAAGTCTCATTCGGCATTACTCAGCTTGCTCTTGTAAACCGCGGTCGTCAGCCGAAGATACTTACCCTGCGCGAAATGCTGGACGAGTACATCACTCATCAGCTTGAGATTATCGTCCGGCGTACCGAATACGACCTCCGCAAAGCGCGCGACCGCGCGCATATATTGGAGGGTCTGCGTATCGCTGTGGACAATATTGACGAAGTGATTCAAATTATCCGCAGCGCATACGACGACGCGTCGGAGAAATTAATGCAACGCTTCGGGCTTAGTGAAGCTCAGGTAAAAGCGATTCTTGAACTTCAGCTGCGCCGCCTGCAAGGATTAGAACGCGACAAAATTGAGGACGAATATCGTATCCTTTTAGAGAAAATCAGCTATTTTATTGAAGTTCTCGGCAGTGAAACGATGCGCCGTGACATCCTTGTGGAGGAGCTTACAGAGATTGCGGATAAATTCGGCGACGACCGCCGTACCGACATTGAGATAGTTGACGATGAGATTGATATAGAAGACCTCATTGCCGAGGAAGAATGTGTGTTCACGTTGACGAAGGCGGGCTATATCAAACGTCTCAGCGCCGACACATACAAGTCTCAAAAACGCGGCGGTAAAGGCATAACGGCTATGGCGACGCGGGAGGAGGACTATGTAGAAACGCTTATCACGGCAAGCACCCACGACTTCCTGCTGTTTTTCACGAGCTTCGGGCGCGTATTCTGCAAAAAAGGCTATAAGATACCGGAAGCAAGCCGCACCGCTAAGGGAAGCAACATTGTCAACATTCTCCGGCTTGAAGGTGAGGAGAAAGTTACCGCACTGCTCAACTTCCGCGAAAAGACAGAGGATGAAAAATATATCTTCTTCATTACCCGAAACGGCACGGTCAAGCGCGTCCGCGCTCAGGAGTTCCGCAATATCCGTGAGAGCGGTCTCCGGGCTATCACACTTGAGGACGGTGACGACCTTATCAACGTTATTGAGACCGATGGCAGCGACAACATCCTGCTTGCCACGCGCAGCGGTATGGCAATCTGCTTCAGCGAGACAGACGTCCGTCCAACCGGACGCACGTCTATCGGAGTACGCGGTATCAATTTGACCGGAGATGACAAAGTCGTTGCGGCGGCAAAGCTCTCTGAGGACGGTACCGTCCTGACCGTTTCAGAACGCGGCTACGGCAAGCGCACACCGGGCGGCGATTACATCCGCGGTTCCGGCGAACCTCAGCGACGCGGCGGTAAAGGGCTTCGTAACGGAACTCTTACAGAAAAAACCGGCGCGATTGCGGACGTAAGAGTTGTCAGCAATGACGATGATCTTTTGCTGATAACCGACGCGGGCGTTATTATACGTATGGCTATAGCGGACGTCAGCGTTCACGGCCGTACGGCGCAGGGTACGCGTCTTATGCGTGTTCCGGACGGCGCGCGGGTAATCAGCACCGCCGTTACTTCCGCCGGAGAAGAAGACGAACTTATAATCCCCGAATCCTAAGGGCATAGACCGTGCTATTGAGGGCTTGACCCGCAAGATTTTCCTCATATAAAATTAAGGGGCGCACACCGTGCGCCCCTTAACCTTATTGTTATTTGCTTTGCAGTTTTGCTTTCTCTAACGCTATTCCGATAAGCGGACATAATATTACCGCCGCGATGGTATTGAACAGCATATAAAAGCCGTTGTACAGCGCGCTGTAAGTAAATATACTTAATCCGCCTACGCCGAGATACGTATCGGCGAAATACTCTGCATAGATTGTCAGTCCGCTGATGAAATGGATTATGAAACGCGCAAGGCAGCCTAATAACGCGCCTAACAGATAGTTAGCCGGTGAATTTCCATCCTTGCGGCGCAGCAGTCCGGCAAGCCCTACGGCGGCATACGCAACGCTGTAGTCAAGGATGAAGGATCCGAGATTAATTGCAAACCCCTCTCCGATGAAGTACTTCAAAGTACCAAAAACGAAGCCTGCAAGCAATCCCCAACCAACTCCGCCGGCGTGTACCGCAAATAGAATTATCGGTACCATAGCAAAGTTTAGGGAACCTCCTTGGGCTCCGACGTCGATTTTCAGATAGCTTAGCGCAACAGCAAGCGCAACCGCTACCGCGCCCTCGCACAGCAAGAGCGTCTTTGAGCGTGATGTCATATATGACTCCTTTCGCGGGCATTACCCCGATCAAGTTATAAGGGTTCAAGCTGCTTTCAGCTCGTCTCAGCCGTTCCCGGCGCCCCTGTAAGAGTTAGTCTAACATATTCCGTCCTGCCTGTCAATACAGAAATTCCGCGCTTTTTCCCGCCTCTCTGTCCATCTTCCGATTATCGCTGCGGACTTGACCGGTAATCTTCCGTTGCTGACTGCCGCAACTTGATTTTGCTCTTGCAATTTTCAGCCCTTTATGTTATACTGCGGATATGATAATTGAAAGAACAGAAGCAGCGACCGGCAGCCGCATCGGAGCAGACGGACTGATGACTGAGATCGCTATGCTTGACATTTTGCAGGATACAGAGGCTATCGGGGCAAGGTCTGACCTTGATTTTTGGGGATTCTTTGACAGAACTGATTGTATGATGGTCATTGTCGCGCGCTATGTTCAGTTTCTGAATCGTCCCAAATACGGAGAGAAACTCTTGTGCAGGACTATGCCTTATGCCAACAGTGTTCGTTACGGTTCGCGGTATGCCGAGCTTCTTGACGGGGAGGGAAACCGTTTGGCGTGCGGATGGCTTACCGCGCTCTATGTAAATTGGCGTACACTTAAACCGGTACGCGTTCCGCAGAATCTTGTGGACGGCGTGGAGCTGTATACTCCGCCGGTTTGGAAAGATTGGGACCGGCGCGTATCTGCCGAACCCTCATTGCTTACGGAGCGCGGCAGGTTTAACGTGAAGAGGTTCGACCTTGATATGTTCGGGCATATGAACAATGTACGGCATATAGAACACGCTTTTGACTATTTGCCTGAGGACGCGCACCCTAAAGCGTTGCGGATAGAGTATAAAAATGCTGCTCCGCCAAATGCGGTCGTAAAGGCTAAAACCGCCGTAGTTAACGGGAAAACTTATGTCCTGTTAGAGAGCGCGGGCGGCGAAATTTACTCTGTTACGGAGTTCACGCTATGATACAGAAGAATAAAACGGTTGGAATGGTCTCATTAGGCTGCGCGAAGAATCAGGTTGACGCGGAGCGTATGATAACGCTTATGAAGAATTGCGGATATACCGTTACGCCGCAGTTGGACGAACTTGACGCGGTTGTTATAAACACCTGCGGATTTATTGAATCCGCCAAGTCGGAAGCTATCGAAACCATTCTTGAATTCTGCGCTCTGAAAGCTGAGGGCAAGCTGAAAAAGGTCATTGTTACCGGATGCCTTGCCGAGCGTTATAAATCGGAGCTTTTAGAGGAAATGCCGGAGATAGACGGAGTTCTCGGTACAGGCAGTTTTCAGCGTATTGCTGAGGCTTTAGACGCCGCGTTTAGCAAAGACATAACTGACATACCCGGCTCCGACCATAACGCGGATGAGGCCGAACGCACACTCTCCACACCGCAGGGCTGGGCGTATCTTAAAATCGCGGAAGGTTGCGATAACCGATGTGCCTATTGCGTTATCCCTAACCTTCGCGGTGCGTTCCGTAGCCGTACAATAGAAAGCCTTACGGATGAGGCGAAGTCGCTTGCCGTTCAGGGTGTACGTGAGCTTGACGTTGTGGCACAGGACACCACGCGCTACGGTCTTGACCTTTACGGCCGCCGTGCGTTACCGGAGCTGCTGGAAGCGCTTACCGCGATTGACGGGATAGAATGGATACGGCTACACTACCTGTATCCGGACGAAATCACAGATGAACTTATCGGGGTTATATCAAGTAATCCTAAAATCGTAAAATATCTTGATATTCCGATCCAGCACATCAATGATTCCATTCTTGCACGTATGAACCGGCGCGGTACCGGCGGTGAAATTCGCGCACTTTTGCGTAAGCTACGGGAGAATATCTCGAACGTCGTTATTCGTACCACCGTTATTGCCGGATTACCGGGCGAAACGGAGCGCGAGTTTGAAGAGCTTTGTGATTTCCTGCGTGAGTTCCGCTTGGAGCGTGTGGGAGCTTTTCCGTTTTCTCCGGAGGAGGGTACGCCCGCGGAAAAAATGACAGATCGCGTTCACCTTGAGCTTGCAGAACACCGTGCCGCACTTATTGAGCAGCTGCAATCCGGGATTATGGACGAATTTAATACCTCGCGGCTTAATACGGTTTGCAGCGTACTGATAGAGGGCTATGACAAATGGGGGGAATGTTACTACGGGCACAGCTGGGCAGAGGCTCCGGACGTGGACGGTAAGATTTTTATCGCCGCTCCGGATGTTAAACTGAAGTTAGGGGATATTATCAGTGTCCGCATAATAGACATTATAGACGGCGATTTGCTTGGGGAGGTTTTAGATTGACAACGGCTAACAAGATAACATTGCTTAGAATTGCTCTTATTCCGATTTTTATGGTGCTGATGCTGCTTGATCAGCCCGCCACGCGCGTTGCCGCGCTGCTGATTTTTATACTTGCCGGAGTAACCGACCACATAGACGGATACGTTGCCCGGAAATATAATCAAATCACTATTTTCGGAAAATTTATGGATCCGCTTGCCGATAAGATTATGGTAACAAGCGCAATGATGATACTTGTCGCTTGGGGACGAATGCCAAGCTGGGCGGCGGTTATAATCATTGCGCGTGAGTTTGCGGTCAGCGGACTGAGGCTTATCGCGGCGGCTAAAGGCGACGTAATAGCGGCCGGTTTCAGCGGAAAACTGAAAACTACGGTTTCGATTATTGCGATTTGCTTTATGATTACCGACCGCGTACACGATTTTGAAATCATACCGCATTTGCTGAACGTTGATATGGCGGGAAGTATGCTTATGGTGATTGTCACCGTATGGAGCGGTGTGGAGTACTTCGTGCGTAACCGCAAAATCCTTGACTATAAAAGCTGAAAACAAGATAGTCAATACAGGAGATAGGCGTTAGGTATTAGTAGTTAGGAGACGAGAAAACGCGAGTTAGTCCATAGTCGGCAGTTGAGAGGGGACGAAGGGAACGAGAGACGTTGATCATTAACTATTAATCATTGACCATTGTATAAGCTATTATATATAGACAGGCTGTTATTAAAGACAATGAAAACATCTGATTTTTACTATGATTTGCCGGCGGAGCTGATTGCTCAGACCCCTTTGGAACGGCGTGACGGTTCGCGGTTGCTGTGCCTTGACAGGCTCAGCGGAGCAACGGAACACCGACGCTTCAGCGATTTGCCGGAACTTCTGCGTGAGGGAGATTTATTGGTACTGAACGACAGCCGCGTGCTTCCCGCGCGGCTGATTGGCCGCAAGGAGAGCGGCGGTACGGCGGAAATTTTGTTACTGCGTGACCTTGGAGACGACACGTGGGAATGTCTTGTTAAGCCGGGTAAGTCAATTCGCACGGGAACGCGGATAACGTTCGGCGAGGGTGAACTTACGGCGGTTATAACGGAAGTCTTGCCGGACGGAAACAGGCTTATCAGGTTTGAGTACTCCGGCGTTTTCTTAGAGGCACTTGAGCGGCTGGGAACAATGCCCTTGCCGCCGTATATCAAGGAGCGCCTGGAGGATCAGGAACGCTATCAAACGGTCTACAGCCGGGCGACAGGCAGCGCGGCGGCTCCGACAGCCGGACTGCATTTTACAGAAGAACTGATTGCGGATATTAAGCGGCGCGGGATAGAGATTCGTTACCTGACGCTGCACGTCGGACTTGGAACATTCCGCCCGGTCAAGACCGATAATATTTTAGAACACAAAATACATTCGGAGTTCGTGATCATTCCCGATGAAACAAAAGTTGCGGTACTTAGCGCAAAACGGGAGGGCAGGCGCGTAATAGCGGTAGGAACTACCGTCTGCCGCAGTTTAGAAAGCAATGTTATGAGCGGTACGGAAAACTCCGGCTGGGTGGATATTTTTATCTATCCGGGATATGAGTTCAAGTTCGCGGACGCGCTTATTACTAATTTTCATCTCCCTGAGAGTACGTTAATTATGCTCGTCAGCGCATTCGCCGGACGTGAAAAAGTACTTGCGGCTTACAAAGAGGCGATACGTGAACGCTATCGGTTTTTCAGCTTCGGGGATGCGATGATGATTAAATGACTAATTGAATTTTTAGCAACAAATATGTTGACAAATTAATTGCTTTGGAGCATAATATAGTTACAGATAAATTCAGTGAGGAGATAATTAAAATGTTAAACAATATCGCTATAAGCAATGCGTTAGACGCGTTGGTTCCAATTTCACGTTTTAATAAGGGTGAAGCAAGTAAAATTTTTGAAGAGGTTCGGGCGACCGGCTGTAAAATCGTCGTGAAGAATAACGTTCCCGCGTGCGTATTGCTCACTCCTGAGAGGTATAAAGAGCTTATGGAGGAAATAGAAGACCAGTATTTTCTTGCATTAGCTGAGGAGCGGTTAAAGAATGATAGCGGCGTGACATATACTTTTGAGGAAGTACTTGCCGAATCCGGGCTGACACTTGCGGATATTGACGCTATGGAGGATGTAGAGATAGAATGAATACGTGGGAAGTTGAATTTACCGCAGAAGCCGTTAAAGACCGTGACGCACTTAACTCCTCTGTAAGAAATCAAGTTTACAAAGCTATACGCAAGGTCTCCCAAAACCCTCTGCCGAAAAACGAGGGCGGATACGGAGAGCCTCTTGGGAATAAGCAGGGTCATAATTTAACAGGCTTGTGTAAGATAAAATTGCTGAAGCTCGGGATTAGGGTTATTTACAAAGCGGTGCGGGAAAACGGAGTAATGAAAATCATTGTTATTGCCGCGCGCGCAGATGATGAAGTCTATGAGATTGCCGCGAAAAGGATTGACAGTTAATGAAAGAATATAAATAACAGTCCGCTGATGAATACAGCGGACTGTTACAGTTTTAAGCAATTATTCTTCGGGCGACACTTCTATTTTTTCGTCGCTGACTTTCAGGCGGAGGTCACGAATCGGGGCGGCATAGTTCGTAACGATGACCTCAGTGACATTGCCTTCGACCTCTTTTTGGATTAGACGGCGCAGGTTACGCGCTCCGTAAGTGAGACTATAGGCTTTCTTAGCGAGATATTGCAGAAGGGACGTATCATAAATCAGCGTGTAGTTTTTCTCCGCCATACTGTCCTGGAGTTCGTGCATCATAATATCCGCTATGTGGATGAAGTCCTGTTCGGAAAGCTTATTGAAGTAAACTATCTCATCTACGCGGTTGATAAATTCCGGGCGGAGAAATTCTTTAAGCGATTTTTCCGCTTTGGTTTTGTCAAGCTCGCCTGCGGTCATTCCGAAGCCCAGCGAAGTACCCTTTATCTCACTTCCGGCGTTTGTGGTCATGATAATAACGGTGTTTTCAAAGTTCACGGTACGTCCGTGCGCGTCAGTAAGCCGTCCGTCATCGAGAATTTGCAGAAGCATATTAAGCACGTCTGGATGCGCCTTTTCGATTTCGTCAAAGAGAATAACGGAGTAAGGACGGCGGCGGATTTTTTCCGTTAACTGACCTGCCTCGTCATAGCCGACATAGCCCGGAGGGCTGCCGACAAGCCGGCTTGCGCTGTGCTTCTCCATATACTCTGACATATCAATGCGGATAAGCGATTCCGGGGAATTAAATAAATCCTCTGAAAGCTGTTTGACAAGCTCCGTTTTTCCAACGCCTGTAGATCCGACGAAGATGAAGCTCACAGGTTTACGCTTAGAGCTGATTCCGACCCTATTCCGTCGAATCGCGGAGCATACTGCGTCAATTGCCGCATCCTGACCTATCAGGCGCGATTTCAAACGTAAATCAAGTTTAGAGAGTTTCTCGAACTCATCCTCACGGATTGCGCTTGCGGGAATCTTTGTCCATTGCTCAATTACGTAGGCAAGGTCTTCTGTGCTTAACACAGGCTTTTCTTTTTGAAGTAAAAGAGAAAGCTCGTCATTAAGGCGTATTTCGGAGCTTCTGATGTCCGCAAGCCTGTGGTGAATCTCGTCCGTCGGCTCAAGGGAGAGCAGATATTCGCGCTCTAAGCCAAGGTCGGCAATATCTTTTTTGACTTGTCCGGTGCGGGCAATGCTGCTGGTTTTAAGGTTCAGGCGCGAAGCCGCCTCGTCAATCAGATCAATGGCTTTGTCCGGCAGATAGCGGTCGGTAATATAGCGTTCCGACATCAGCACCGCCTGACGCGCGACGTCGTCAGAAATCTTTACCGCGTGATAATCTTCGTAATAGCGTGTAACGCCTTTTATAATCTCAATGGCGTCCGAAATAGACGGTTCAGAGACGCTGATAGGTTGAAAACGGCGTTCTAATGCCGCGTCACGCTCTATGTTTTTGCGGTATTCGTTAAAAGTCGTTGCGCCGATAACCTGAATCTCACCGCGGCTGAGCGCGGGCTTGAGGATATTGGCGGCGTTCATAGAACCTTCGGCGTCACCAGCGCCGATAATAGTGTGAATCTCATCAATGAAAAGAAGGATGTTCCCTGCGGCTTTGACGTGTTCGATAAGGTTTTTCATACGCTGCTCGAACTGACCGCGGAACTGCGTTCCGGCTACAAGAGCGGTCATATCGACGGATAAAAGCTCCTTTCCGCGCAATTTGAGCGGAACTTCGTTAGATGATATTCGCAAAGCAAGCCCCTCCGCAATGGCGGTTTTACCGACGCCGGGTTCACCGATAAGGCAGGGATTATTCTTTGTGCGGCGGTTAAGTATCTGAATTAGACGTTCCGTTTCAGTTTCGCGTCCGATGATGTTGTCGATTTCGTTGTTACGCGCCCGGCGTGTGAGGGAGACGCAGTACATCTCTAAGAATTTGTCACGCTTTTCCTTTTGCTTTTTCTCGGACTGCTCTTTTTTTGTATCCTTGCCCGGTTTTTCATTAGGCGCGGCACGTCCGTCAGGAGCGCTTCGGGCGAGCATATTCTTCATAAACGGAAAGATAGGACCGTCCTCATCGTTATAATCTTCATCGTCCGCTGAGTCCTCTTCTTCGAGTTTCTTAATAAACGATGATATTTCCGGCGGTTCGCTTTCAGAGCCTTCATCCTGATCCGAATCCGGATTGCCCTCCATTAGCTGACGGAACATTCCTCCGTCGGCAAACGCGTCGCGCATACCGTCGTTGAGCATATCTATGTCATCTTCGGATAATCCCATACTCTTGATGATGTCGTCAAGCTGCTGAAAATTATGCTTGCGCGCGCACTTCATACAATATCCGCGCTGAGTAGTCTTGCCGTTCTCGACGGCGGTAACAAAGACGACTGCAATATTCTTTTTACATTCGTCACATATCGGAGCTGCCATTTAGTTTATTCTCTTTCATTTTTAATTGAATCGCTATATATTTTTGGATATAACTTGCGAAAGCGAGCAGCATAACGACAATCGCCGCCCCAATCATTATATTAGGAACAGGTTGCGGAATGTGTCCGTTTGCGACTATAAGTATAACACAGACCGTAAAAAATACAACTGTTGAAATTTTACCAAACAAGTTAGATGAGGGAATATCCGATAATTTATGCCGTAGAATAAATCCGCCGACTGCCATAAGGCTCTCCTTGACAAAGAAGAAAATCAGCGCCCACATCGGCACGATCTTATCAATTGTAACGCACAGCAGTACCGAGAAAGTCATCAGCTTATCAGCCATAGGGTCAAGCAGCCTACCCAGCGGAGACGTCATATTATACTTACGGGCTATATACCCGTCTAATACGTCCGTAAGTGAGGCGACCCCGTAAATCAGCACGGAGCGCAAACCGGAATATTCGCCGCCGTCAAAATACGTGACGATAAACACCGGAACGAGACATAATCTGAAAATTGAAAGTAGGTTTGGTAAATTCATTAAATTAGTAAATAGATGTGAATGGTCAGCAGATGAGGGAATACCTCTATCACGCTGCGGGTGATAACCATAGTGTTCTTCGGGGCGGTTATATAACCGCCCCGCGCTGAAAATCCTATGTCTTGTTATAAGATTTAATTACGATTAGTGTCGCGGTGAATACGCCGCTTTCATACGCGCCGTATACGGTCAAAGTGATATTTTTCATATCTTTATTGTTAGCGAAGTTGCGGTCAAAACTTCTTGCGTCGTGGTATTCATTGTTTTTGTAATCAAGGATTTGAGTATCGTTGGTAACCGTGATTTTGCGCGGAGTTCCGTTGACCAGCACCACAAGTTCCTCGTCCGCTCGGGAATAGGAAACTAAAGTGCCTTCATATTCTCCGGCGAGCGTGATCTCTCCGGCTTCAGCGTAGATTTCCATTACGACTTCATTAAGAAGCGAGAGTACGACGTAATCGCCGACATTGATGTCAAGCATAGTGCTTCCGTCATTCTTATCCTCGTCAAATGTAACGATAACGTCTTTGTCTACCTTGTAAATTACGGCAGTGGAATCAGCGTCGTTTGCGTATTGCTTGACCGCGACAGTCCAGCCGTTGGCGGTCTTGCTTATAGCGGTAACATAGCCGTGAACTCCGCCGGCGTAAGTTTCAAGGTTCATAAGCTTGATTTTACCGCGCTCAACGGTTATATCCGCGTGGTCGCCCTCGCGAAGATCGGTAATCGTGATGACCTTGCCGTTGCGCTCCATCTCCGGAAGATTGGAGACGTCAAACGGCAGAATATAGACGTCGCCGTTGCCTGCGGTAAGCGTAATGCTGCCCGGGGATTCAAACACTATCTTTGTCAGAACTCCGCTTAGCGTGTAATTCGCGCGGGTAATGCGAATTTCCGCGATTTCTTTTTTCGCGTTCAGGCGGGCAATCACGAACCCGGCGGGATAAGCTTTCAGCGTGGTGTAAGTCTCGCGGTCTCCGCTGGCGGAAGATTTGCAGTCTGCGGCTACGTCGTATAAAGCGGTTTTGCCGGTGTGATAGTTTTCAATCTCGACTCTTGGCGCGGCGGAGGAACCCAGTACGGCGCTGAGCATTCCGACAGCATAGTCGGCGGTGTTGTCGATATAATAGTTCGCAACCCTGCCGTCCTTGTCAAGGTACAGCGTAACGAAGTTGCCCGTGTCAGAGAGGACTTTTACGCTTGAATCTTTGTATGTCGGAACGATGTCTAACCCGACTTTAAGCTGGCGGTAACGTCCTGCCGTATCGGTAATGACCATAGCGCTTCCGCTGTGGCTGATAATAACGCCCTCAATTTTGCTGTCGTTGTCAATACCCTGAATCTGCGGCGGAGTAGCATAGCTGCGCTCGCGGTATTTCAGCGCTTTGTTGAACATCGTGGCGGCAACCGCGCGGCTTACGTCGCTGCCGGGATTAAAGTTGCGGTTTTCATCGCCTTGCAGGACGTTAATGTCATACATCAGCGCGATGTAATCCATATAGCGCGACGGGATTTTCGTTGCGTCCGCAAAGTCCGGCGTACGGCGGTCAAGCTTTTCTTCCATAAGTACGCCGCGTACAAGCCACATAGCAAGGACTTCTTTCTTTATCGGCGCGTTGAATTTCTCCGGAGCCGCGCCGCGAACCTCCGTGTCAAGCACCGCGCCGGAGGCAAGGCAGATTGCCAAAGCGTCCCGCGCCCACGTCGGTCCGCCGGCTTGGATTATTTCCTTAGACGCCGGACCGTATTGGTTAAGAATAAACTCTTTTTCTAAATCGGTTATTTGATAGAGACGGCTGATGATTGCTATGGTTTCGGCAACTGAAATCGTAGCGTTTGGTTTGATGGAGCCGTCGGGATAGCCCTCTAAAAGTCCGCGCTCCGCGCATTCTTCCATATCAGTGCGCGACCAGTGCCCCACAAGATCAGGGAAAGTCGCCGCGCCCGCGCTTGTAAGCGCGAACCCGAATACGATCGCAAACGTAAGAACAAGCGATAAAGTTTTCTTCAGCATAGTTGGTCACTCCTTATGTATTGCCGTTATCCGGCAAGATACTCAGAATTTTTGTACAACTTATATTATACCACAAAACTCCGCGAATTGCAATAGCAAAAAAAGAATTTACTGTTAACAAACTTTTACAGTTTTGAAAAAACTTTTGTAATAATGAATATTTACGCTCATTGTAACAATAACCTTTTGTATGAAAGTTTTTGACGCGCACGCTGATACTCTGTCCGCAACGGAGAAATTAGATATTCACACAGCTCCGGATACGGAGCTTACGCGGATATACGCGATTTGGGGCGGCGCGGAAGCAACGTATGAATCGCGTTATCTGCCGTTACTGAAGCGCTGGCGTGAGGCAAAATTCAACGATACCTCCGCGATGTTGTCCGTGGAAGGCGCGCACGTATTGGACTGCTCGCTGGAGCGGCTTCGTGACGCTGCCGCTGACGGGGTTTGTGCGGTAACGCTTACATGGAATAACGCGAACTCAGTTTCCGGTAGCTGTGCGGATAATTATGACTGCGGGCTGACGCGTTTCGGGCGGACGTTCGTCCGTGAATGTGAAAGACTGAATGTAACCGTTGACGCCGCGCACCTCTCTGAGCGCGGATTTTACGATGTTGCGGAGATGTGCGCTAAGCCGTTTGCGGTAACTCACGCTAACAGCGCGGCGGTTTGTCCCCACCGGAGGAACCTCTCCGACGACCAATTCCGGACGCTGATACAGACAGGCGGCGCGGCGGGAATCACCTTTCATCAGGATTTTGCCGGCGGTGCTGAAATCGACCGCCTTGTCCGGCACATTATGCACTGGTTAGATTTCGACGGCGGAGAGAACGCTATTGGCATAGGGACGGACTTTGACGGCGGAATTACGCCGGTTCGCGGATTAGAAGACGATAGCGGATTTATCTGGCTGTTTGACGAATTAATTCTGCGCGGAGTTTCCGCTGAAACCGCTAATAAAATTATGTACGGCAACTGGGCGCGGATATTCAAGACATGAATTACTTTTCTACAGCACGATTAAATCTTTTGCGGAATTTGTAATGTCCTCCGCGTTGCCGGAACGGACAATGATAACGTCCTCTATCCGGACGCCGAATTTATCCGGCAAATAGATTCCCGGCTCCGCGCTGATGACTGCGCCCTCCGGAAGCGGTTTATCCCATGACGGTGCGGCGTTCGGGCGCTCGTGAATTTCTAAGCCAAGCCCGTGTCCGAATCCGTGTCCGAAAAATTCTCCGTATCCCGCGTCCGCTATCACTGCGGCAGCGGCTTCGTGAACCGATTTTCCGGTAACACCTGCCCGAGCGGCGGCAACTCCTGCCGACTGAGCGCGAAGCACGGTTTGGTATATCAGTTTTTGCTCCTCCGTAACCGCGCCGACCGCAACTGTTCGCGTCATATCGCTGCAATAGCCGTCTAAAATACATCCGAAGTCAAGCGTCACAAAATCGCCGCGCTGAATTTCTTTATCCGACGGAACCGCGTGCGGCTTCGCTGAATTTGTTCCGCTGGCTACGATAGGGTCAAACGATACGTTCTGTGCGCCTTTGAGAAGAAAACGATAAGTTATCTCCGCCGCTATGCGTTTCTCCGTCACACCCGGACAAATGACTGAAAGCATCTCAGTGAAAACCTCGTCTGTAAGCGCCTGAGCCGCCCGAAGCCTGCGCAATTCTTCCTCCGATTTCACGCTGCGAAGCTCCGTAAGGATATAACCGCACGGTATAAGCTCACATTCAAGCTTCCCGAGCAGGTTTTTGTGCTGTGCAAAAGAGATATAGTCCTCTTCAAAACCGACGCGCGTAATTTGCTCCACATGGAGCAATCTCTTCACAATTTCGGTAAAAGTTCCATTAATCGCGCCTGTAAGGTGAACCGTCAGCCCGTTTTCATTTAGCTGAACGCTTTCGCGCGCCGCAAGTATATACCGCGAATCTACAATCAGATGCGCGGAGTTTTGCGTTATCAGCGCCATTCCGTCCGAGCTCGCGAAACCGCTTACATACCGCCGGTTAACCGGCGAAATTAAAAGCAACGCCTCTGCGCCGCCAAGCCGCTCCCGAATCTTTTCAATAACTTTCATTTTAGTTTCCTCTCCTGCCGGCGGGTTGGTAATCAACGACTAACATCCGCTCATCATTTCCTGCCATACGGGGCGCATAGCCCCGTTACGTTTATAATTTGCCGCTTATCAGAATCCATACTTTCTTAGAATATCCTCGGCATAGCTGGAGGTTTTGCCGCTGCTGCGCACAACCTTGTAAGTGCGCTTAGAATTTGCGTCATTTACCGCGACGGTCAATACCGGCAGAGAATTGTTTTCCGGCAATTGGTGAGTAATATAAAGCGTAATACAACCGGAGCCGGCAAGCGCGGCGGAAAGCTCCGTCGTAAGCTCTGCGGCCTTTTCGGTAGTGGTGGTTGCGAAGGTTTCATTAAGCAGCACGAGGGAATCTCCGCCGTGTAAGGAAAGAATCTCAGCCATTCGGCGCTGCTCATCCTCAAGGCGGCTTTCTCCGTGTTCGTCGCGCGGAAAGTGCGTAAGTATATTACTGAACGGGTAAACGCGCATTGATTCAGCAGGAACGGGCAGTCCTGACCGGGCTAAGACGGCGGCGGTTCCGATGCTGCGCAGATAGGTGGTTTTGCCTCCGCCGTTCGCGCCGCTTAGGAAGAAGAACGGTTCCTGAGGGGTGAAAAACACATCGTTAGCGACGATTTCACGCTGTTCCTTAAAGAGCAGAGAGAGGTCGAGCAATCCGGCTACCTCCAAACGTTTATCAGAAACAAAATTAGGAAAATTATGTGTGATATTATTTTTGGCGTAGAGAGACGCGATCTCTGTATAGAGAGTAAGTTCATGGCAGTATTTAAGTAAATCTATACTAAAATCGTTTTCAAATTTTCTGTGAAAGTCCGAAAACCGCTTAAATTCTTCCGGAAACAGCGCAGAAACGGCGTTAATAATGCGGGTGTTAAGCTCCGTGTCAGCTTCGCGCTTGTCAAAACTGATGTTAAGACCTAATGAATCCGACGCGAATTGCAGTCTTTTGGCAAGCGATATACTTCCGGCGGAGCGGGATACTTTTAAGTTATCACCTTTGACGGAAAACTCCAAATTAAGAATAGAATCCGTAAGAGCCGAAAGCCCCTTTGAATCGGATCGCTCCGCGCTGAAACTGCCGGAAAATCCGGCGCGGAAGTCAGCAATCAACTCGCTGTCTCCCGGGATCACAGCCGCCAGATCGGCAAAGTCAAGCGCTGCGAGTATAAGACGAGCGAACAGATAGTCGCGCTCCGGCACGCTTCGGGCGGAGGAGTAGGCGGATTGAACGCCGTTAAGGCGCTTTGCCGCGAGGGTAAGCGTCTTATAAGCGGACAGGTTAGCCTCCGTGTCGCGGTATACAGCTTGACGGAGCGTTACGTCCTCCGGCGCGCAGAGTACGGACATGGTATCAAGAGTATCCGCGCTAAGTATTTTTGTAAGCTGCAAATCGGAGAACACGCCGGGAGCAAGCCGGACGCCGGTCGGCGCGGCACGATATAAAAGAGAGGGATATATCATTATGACAGGAAGTCCCTGAGTTTTTTACTGCGGCTGGGGTGGCGCAGTTTACGGAGGGCTTTAGCTTCAATTTGACGGATACGCTCGCGGGTGACGTTGAAATCCCTGCCGACCTCCTCAAGGGTACGCGCTTTGCCGTCAACGAGACCGAACCGCATTTTGAGTACTTTGCGCTCGCGCTCGGTAAGACTGTTGAGTACGCCGTTTAACTGCTCTTTAAGGAAAGTGCTTGAGGCGGCTTCGGCAGGCTCGGAAGCGTCTTCGTCAGGGATAAAGTCGCCGAGATGGGAGTCTTCTTCCTCGCCGATAGGGGTTTCGAGTGATACGGGCTCCTGAGCGATTTTAAGTATCTCACGGACTTTTTCAACAGGGATATTCATTTCCTGAGCAATCTCTTCAGGCCGAGGATCGTGTCCAAGCTCCTGAAGCAACTGACGGGAAACGCGGATGACCTTATTGATAGTTTCCACCATATGCACGGGGATACGGATAGTACGCGCCTGATCGGCGATACTGCGGGTGATAGCCTGACGTATCCACCAAGTAGCGTATGTGCTGAATTTGTAGCCTTTGGCATAGTCGAACTTCTCTACTGCTTTAAGAAGCCCCATATTGCCCTCTTGAATAAGGTCAAGGAAAAGCAGTCCGCGCCCCACGTAACGCTTGGCGATGCTGACGACAAGACGCAGGTTAGCCTCCGCCATACGCTGACCGGCGCGGTCGGCTACGTCACCGCCGTCAGCCATAAGTTTGCCGAGTTCCTGCTCCTGATCCATAGAGAGAAGCGGAACCTTGCCGATTTCTTTCAGATACATACGTACGGGGTCATCAAGCGAGTATGCCTCCGCCAGCGCGTCAGGGTCAACGAGTTCTTCTTCCGTGATTTCCTCAAGCTCCGCGATTTCTTCCAGTTCGGAGGGGTCGGGCAGTAAATCTTCGTCAAGGATTATGTGTTTTTCTTTGAACTCGTCATCGCCGGTCTCGATACCGAGATTTTCTAAACGCTCGTAAATCCGGTCGATTTGATCCGGCGTCATATGCAGTTCTTCAAGCGCGTCCGCTACGTCTTTAACGGAGATACTGCCGCCTTGCGCGCGTCCTTTTTCGACCAGCTCGGCAAAGCGGTTCTCAATTGCCTGAGGGTTAGAGCCTCTCTCGAAGTTATCCAAAGATTGAGTGTTCTGTTGGTTGTTCATATGTGTTTCCTCCCACAAGTTTGGTAGTTTGTATGTAGTTAGGCACGGAGAGTGAGCAGACTAAAACTGCGGTATTTCTGCCGGCTGACCGTGTTTTGGGTCGATTTATCTTTATTGGGACAGCGGCTGTTAAGGGTCGGCGGTGCGCGCGGCTATGATAGCGGCGAGGTCACCGCTGTCAGCGGCGCGTTCTGAGCGAATGGTGCGGATGTAATCGGCAAGGACGTCATAGGCGTTTGAGATTGGAACGTCGTTGCTGCACAACCGTGATAGAAGAGACATCTCTTCCGGCGAGAGTTCCGACGCGAGACTTGAGGCGTCCGTGCTTGCCCCGGCGTGAAAGCGCGTCAGCATAGCGGAGAGAATACGAGCAAGCTCCGGAGAAGTGAACTCGTCTTTGGGGTCAAATGTGATATAAGAGAGAATTTGCGGATCGTTTGCCGCGAGGGCAATGACGCCCTGCTCGGCAGCGGCGCTGCGCGGATGGTCAAAGCGGAAGCCTCCGGTTCGGGCGGAATCACGCATTGTTTGAACGGGACGGAGGTTATCGCGGTTTTCTTTGCCGCGTTCGGCGCGTGCAAGGCGCTTAGCCTCTTTAGCGGCTTCGGCAGTGATGAACGCGGCGTCTACCTGAGCGAGCTTAGCGGCTTTGGGCGCAAAGACTTCACGGCGTACCGGGTCAACGGAGGCAAAGAGCTGAATCGCGGCGCGCAGGAACTCCGCACGTGATTCGTCTTTGGTAAGGTCAAACTCCGCTTCAAGTTTGCTGAGACGGTAGGTCACGTCGTCGCGGCGGTTTTCAAGCAGTTGGCGGAACGCCGGAGCTCCGTGAGTTTTGATGTAGTCGTCTACATCTTTGCCGTCCGGCACGCGAAGGACGCTGAGCGACATACCCGCCTTGTCAAGCTCGGCAAGAGCGCGGTCAGTGGCTTTGATACCGGCGTTGTCGGCATCGTAGCAAACGACAACCTCCTTGATATTGTAACGCGAAATCAGGGAGACTTGTTCGGGCGTGAGGGAAGTTCCCATAGAGGCGACAGCGTTATCGAAGCCAGCCTGATGAAGCGTTATCACGTCTACATTTCCCTCAACGAGGATAAAATAACCGCTTTTTGTGTTTTTGGATAAATTTATTCCAT
>JAITQY010000037.1 GCA_031288675.1 Oscillospiraceae bacterium
GATAATACCGAGCGAACTGAGCTGAGTTACTTCGGCGTAATACCACGCGTCGGAAGCGACGTCCGTAAAGCTGGTTGTCGCGCCTGCGCGGTATGTATCGGGCAGAATGCGGGCAAGAATCGCGGCAGCTTCGGCTCTTGTAATGTTTTTAGTTGCTCCGAACTCATTGCCGGGATAGCCGTTTACATACGGTGTGTGGGTTTTAAGTTCATCGACAACGGCTACTACTGCGGGGGGATTACCGCCACCGCCGCCGCCGCCGGAACCTCCTCCACCACCGCCGCCACCGCCACCACCGCTGGTACGGGTGAAGTTAGCTGTAACAGTTGTGGAGTTGCCGGGCATAGTGAACGTAGTGGATGCGCTGCCGACGCTGCCGAAAGTTCCTCCGTTTGAGGAAACCCAGCCGTCGAACTTATAGCCGCTGTTTGCGGAAGCCGTGATGTTCACGACCGCGCCCGGAGCATAATTGCCGCTCGGGTTAGCGGTGATACTTCCGCCTGTTCCCGCTGTGACGGTCAAAGCGTATAATACGGAGCCGCCGCCTTCCTCCACCGTTACAGGCACTTGCGTCGTGACGGTTTTGACGATAGTACTGCCGTCCGTATCCGTGCAGGTAAACGTAGCCGTAACCGTAATGACACAGCTGCCGTAACCGACGCCGGTAATCGTTCCGTTAGAGGAAACCGTAGCTACAGCGGTATTGCTGGAAGCATAGGTGTATGTTACGGCAGACTCGGGCACGGGTGAAATCGTATTGGTTATCGTCTGCGTGCCGGCTACGTCTACCGTAACGGCGGAGGCAGAACTAAGCGTATACTGCGCGGGCGACGCGCTGACGCCTTTAAGAACCACTCGCTTTATCGCCGTCGGGTTAAACTCGCTGACAAGCTGAAGCTGAACGCCTACGTTATCCGCGATAGTTTTTGCCCAGCCGAGCAGTTTTGTCGGAACATACGTCGCGATATTTCCCATGAGCTCCGTAATTCCGGTGTTTATTTCGGGCAGCAGCTTAATATCGAATATATCTAAGAAGTTGCGCGGATAAATGAACGGAAGTGTGGCGTTAATGTCAATTGTTATCAGCCCGGCAAGAAGTGATATGTCGTCGGGCAGGAACGGTACGCTGATATTGAATATATCCTTCACCACATAGGCTGCCGCCTGAAGAGCGTCTGTGATGTCGGTAGATATAGCCGCCGTTATATCGTCTAATAAGTCGTCTATCATCTCTCCGAAGTGCGTGTTAAGCGCTCCTTCAATCTTGTCTTTAATCGTTTTGGTTTCGAACAATTTCATTATCGGATCGACTATATTCTCGTTGATATAGCCTCTGAGTATTCCAATAAAATCGGGTATTTCCGGAAGTGAGATGCTCGGAAGCGTCGGCAGTACGTCTCCGATATAGCCGTTTACTCCGAACGCCTTGTTGAGGTCGCCCAGCCAATAGGACGTTTTCACGGCGTCAAGGCTGAGTTCCGTATACGTACCGTTTTTCAGGGAGGTATAGTCGTAACCGAAACTAAATTCGTTATCCTCGACTGATATTATCTTGTGCTCGCCTTCCAAGTTCTTCAAAAGCGCTTGGATAGGGTCATATATATCGGCAAGCTCAATGGTGATAGTGGGCAGGTGGTTTATCATTAGATTATATATGCCTGCTATTGCGCTGTGAATAGTGTCGTGCACCACATCGAACGCGCCGCTGATAACGGCTAAAATATCCTTAAGAATCTGCGGTGTAAGCGCGTCTTTAATCGTCTGTGTCAGTTCGTTTTCGCCGAAAGTGGTTTGGACGACGTTGTTGATAGCGTCGGTGACTTGCGTTTTTACCTCAACGGACGTCGGCAGCGCCAGCGTCGGAGGCGTCGGCATTACGTTCAGCAGAAACGATGGCAGAATGGACGTCGCGATGGACATCATATTGTCTATAGCTGATAAAAGATTATTGATCATCCCGACCGCAGTGTCATAGGCAGCAAGCATCTTGCTTAAACCTGTAAAGTCAAAGTCAATTGTAACTTCGCCTACGAAAATATCTACAAAGTCAAGCAAGTTTTCAACGGTAAAGTCATTTGTGCCGTCGCCGAGATTGACCCACGCGTCAAGCGTCGCTAACTGGAACTTTATGTCCACCGGCGCATACACGTCATATGTTATATAGAACGGATCCGGCGCAAGCGCGTTAAGAGCCGCTTTAGTATCGGCGAGCTGACCCTTAATATCGGGCAGCAAGGAGAAGTCGGAAAGGTCAGGCAGAGCGTTGACAAACAGCTCCACCGGCGCGAGCAGCGCGCCCGGGTTGAGCGACATAGCGGCTGAGAACTCTGACTCAAACGCCATTTTCATCGTTATGCTCTTTTCCCAGTAAAACTCAAGGATAACGTCCTCAAGAAGCGCCCTAAGGTCTTCCGGTCCGATCTCAAGTTTAGCGTTACGGTCCTGCATATCCTTCAAGTCAAAGACAAGGGACAGCGCGTAATCCGCAATAGCGTCGGCAATAATGGAATCGACGTCGAAGTCGTACACGTCGCATTCGCCTACGGTAACGGTCGCTTTCTTGGTGTTAATTCCGTCGATTGAAAAGTGTTCGTGTCAGTTTGTAATGCCGGGCTGTCCGGCAGGATTGGCGGAATCGAATATCGTGCCGGAGCTGACGTCGATTTTGTACGCGTCAAGCAAAGACGTCTGCTCGGTCAGGAGTGAGCGCGCCCAATCCTTAATGGAGTTAAGAGCGTCTTTTATCTGCCCGATCATCGGAATTTGCTCGGGTATCGGAATGGCGATGAAATCCGGCAACTGCGGCAGCTTAGGCATAAACGCTTTTACGAACTCCGGAAGCAGCGACTTCAGATGTTCGTACGCAATCTCCAATAATGTGTACGGCGCGTCCAGAATTCCCGGAGTCGGGATCCCCATGGCGTTATCTCCGAAAATCTCCTCAAATTTCGCTAATTTGTCTAAGAGGTCTTCGACTGCCTCAAGGTAGTTTTGGGTGCTCTGCAGATCGCCGACCACAGGCTGGTCAATAAGCGTACCTGTCTTTTTGGACGGGGGAGCCGCTAACGCAGCTGACGATACAAGGCTTAACACAAGCGCAGCGGCAAGCACATAGCTGAGGAAGCGTTTAGTTTTGCTAAACATACTCTTTAGTTCCTTTCTCTTCTTTTTGTGTTAGTAAAATTAATAATCAAGCGAACATTCATTAATAAAATAAGCGAACGCTCGTTTACTTTTTCGACCATTTTATACCAGTAATCCCCATAATGCAACAGGTAAAATATGGTAATCAATCCAACTAATGGTTTTTTGAGGTGACGATAGTATATATTTAGACAGTATATTTTATAAATATAGTCAGTTATTTATTTTTTTATATGCCGATAAGAGGATAATAATAAAATTATATGGGTACAAATATTGAACGTTCGTTTACATTTTTTTATTACACTGATGTATCCTAATATACCATATAACTACATTTTAATCTCTGCGTATTCGCGCTGCAAAGAGCTTGCGCAATAAAAAATCCAACCTGCTGAAACTCGCCCGGTTGGATTTAATATATAATGGGATGATTTACACTCAGCTATCTAAGTGAGATATGAAGTTCTTTGCCAAGCGCGGCGGCTACCTTTCCGGCGAAATCAAGCGTGGGCATATGGGCGCCGCTCTCAAACCTGCTGATGTTATTTTGTTTCGTTCCGACGCGTCTCGCAAGCTCCGTCTGTGTAATGCCCTGTTCGGTTCGGGCGGCGATGATGGCTTTGATAAGCTCATATCGCGGTGTAAGCGCGTCATATTCCGCTTTGATTTCGGGGTCGCGGAGCTGCTCATTCAAAAAATCGTCAAAAGATGTTCCGACAGGATTTTTCATATTTGTGTCCTCCTTAATTTTGTATGTTATATCACGGTTGATATGGCGTGTCAAGTATTTTTTGAGAATTTTTGAAAAATTAAAAATTACCCCTTGACAAATTAAGATTTGTGTGGTACAATAAGGAAAATCATAAAAAATGAAGAGGTTCGCGATGTCCCTTATTGTACGCAGCTATTTTATTAACTTTTTTAACAGCTACTTTTTTGGTGGCTTTTTTGGGTTTACGATAAAATAGGGTGCGGGTTTTTTGTTTGATGTATTGTCACGCGGGAACCCAACACGGGTTCCCGCGATTTATTTTGTAAAGGTTAAATGTGAGGTATATGAAAATTGTTAACGTTCCGGTTCGCGGTAAGGATTATAAAGTTACTATTGGCAGGGGAGCGATCTCGGCTCTGGCGGAGACTATTGCCTCTATGAACGCGGACGCCGTTTGCATAGCGGCGGATACTAACACTGTTCGGTTTGCGCCGCAGGTTCGCGGTATCATATCCGGTATATCTGTGTACGAATCCGTTATCGTACCCGGCGAGGAACACAAAACTCCGGAAACGGTCATTGATCTGTGCCGCAGTTTTGCTCGCTACGGACTTACGCGCCAAAGCGTTATACTCGCGCTCGGCGGAGGCGTAACCGGCGACGCTGCCGGGTTTGCCGCCTCGTGCTATATGCGCGGAATACGCTGCGTTCAAATACCGACTACTCTTATCGCGATGACGGATAGTTCGGTCGGAGGCAAGACCGGCGTTGACCTGCCGGAGGGTAAAAATCTGTTCGGCGCGTTTCATCAGCCTGACGCGGTCATAGCCGAACTGTCATTCTTGGATACGCTTCCGGAGCGCGAGATCAGGGCGGGGCTTGGCGAAATGCTCAAATACTACGGCATAGGCGCGTTCCCTCATTCCGCGCTTGACGTTTTCCCTTTGACCGGCGATTCGATGCGTTCCGGCGCGTTTGAAAACGTCGCTTCGGACTGCGTTGCTTATAAAGCGCGCGCGGTTGCGGAGGATGAGTTCGATACTGGCGTTCGCCGCTATCTTAATCTCGGACACAGTTTCGGTCACGCTTTGGAAAAACTATGCGGTTTTAAGACGTACAATCACGGAGAGGCGGTCGCGGTCGGAACCGTGATTGCGCTTAGGGCAGGCGTAAGGCTCGGCGTTACCGCGCCCGAAGCGTTAGACGCGGTGCTGACCGCAGCCTCAAAAATGGGCTTAGACGTTGCTTCCGGTGTTGACCCTGCCGCACTGTTACCGCATATGCTAAGCGATAAGAAGAACTCGCGCGGAGTTATCAGGCTTGTTATTCTAAAGCAAATCGGAGAGCCGTTGATATATGAAATCACTGAATCTGAGCTTCGCGCCGTTTTGGAGGATTTATAATGTCAGTACATAAGGT
>JAITQY010000042.1 GCA_031288675.1 Oscillospiraceae bacterium
CTCCGCGCCATCGCGGAAGAAGCGATGCGTGAACATTGATTGTGCCGAATCTTGGCACATCTATAAAACTTTGCGGCAGAATTTTTCCGTATGCCACAACGACGGCGATGTCAGGGGCAATTCGCTTCAAAACCTGCTCCGCTTCGCCGTCAGAGAACGCAGCTAGTTGATATAAGGGGATATTATGCTCCTGCGCAAGTTGTTTGACAGGACACGGGATAAGTTTCATCCCGCGTCCCTTAGGTTTGTCCGGTTGGCAGAACACTGTCGCAATCTCGTGTGTTCCGTCCTCTAATAGCTCTGCCAGACTTGCCGCCGCAAACTCCGGCGTACCCATAAATACGATCTTCATAGTACCGATAATGCCGTCAAAACCCTATATATTATTGCGGCTATAGTCACGATAACGAGCGGAATGTTAGTCTTTTTTGACGGCAATACTGCACAAATCAGCCCAAGCGTCGCAATCGCCACACCCCAAAAATCAATAGTAGCCCCCTTACCGTAAATGCAAGAGGTTATCAGCATAACGTTTATTACCGCGCCGAACAGCCGGAAAAAAAAATGTCTTATTACTCCAGGCGGCGGGTCATCCGCGAATTTTTCATACTTAGGTTTTGTTTCAAACTCGTTGTTCATTGTTGCCTCCTTGAGTTACGGTTACCAGCTTCGGACTCTGCGCGAACCCGCAGCGGCTTTAGCCTCCTTGCGGCGTTTGGAAAGCTCACGCTCACGCGCGAACATTACTTCTTCGATTTCCTTTTCAGATAAATATTTTCCGGCAAGTTTAGTAAACAGCTGACCGTTCAGATGGTCGATTTCGTGCTGAACCGCGCGGGCAAGAAAATTATCCGAAACGTCAAGCTCAAACGGTTTCCCGCTTCGGTCCTGCGCCTTGACCTTTACATATTTAGGACGCTTAACCATAGCCCAAACGTCCGGAACGCTCAGGCAGCCTTCCACTTCCTCTTCCGTTTCGTCGGAATAGCTGATTATCTCCGGATTGACAAGCTCTATCGTCACGTCCTCCGCTCCGGATATGTCCGTAACGACGATGGCGCGGCGCAATATCCCAACCTGCGGCGCGGCAAGCCCCATGCCCTCATTATAGTCGTTTGTCTCTTTAAGATCGTCTAAAAGCGAATGTAAACGCGCATCAAAGTCCGTGACTTCACGGCTTATACGCAGCAACGCTTTATCTCCATGCTTCAAAACATTGCGCAGTCCCATTAGTACCTCCGATTATTGAATAACAGAACTATTATAACACTTTCAGCATTTGATGTCAAGCGGTTAGTGAATAGTTTATAATGTAATTATCTGCTATATATCGACGAAATAATATTTTTTTACAATGCTTTGCAGAGCGAAAAATTATTCGTAATGTTGCTACAGTCCGCCGAACACTGTTCGGCGGACTTTTTACGGTCTTTAATTGCTGACCTGCTTTTCTACGACACTTCCCCCGGCATAGATTTCACGCAGTTTAGGCTTTTCAATTTTTCCTGTAGGATTACGCGGTACCGGCGCAAAGATGATTTTCCTCGGGCGCTTATAGCGGGGCAAATCCGCACAGAACGCCTGAATATCATCCTCAGTGCACTTCGCACCGGGCTTTAGCTCAATTATTGCCGCGGCGATTTCGCCAAGTCTGTCATCCGGAAGCCCGATTACCGCAACATCTTTGATTGCATCGTTTCCGCGCAGAAAGTCCTCAATTTGTACCGGATAGAGGTTTTCTCCGCCGGTGATGATTACGTCTTTTTTGCGGTCAACAAGGAAGATAAATCCGTCATCGTCCTCGCGTGCCATATCGCCTGTGATAAGCCAGCCGTCGCCGGTAAGTATTTCCGCGGTCGCCTCAGGATTTTTGTAATATTCTTTCATAACGCCGTCACCGCGCACGGCAAGCTCGCCTACTTCTCCGCGCGTGACGGTTTCACGCCGTTCGTCAACTATTTTTGTTTCCCAAAGATAACCGGCTTTCCCGATTGCGCCGACTTTGTGAACATTCTCTGTGCCAAGATGTACGCAGCCCGGACCGATACTTTCGCTGAGTCCGTAGTTTGTGTCGTAAGCGTGGTGCGGGAATTTCTGTTTCCAGCGTTTGATAAGACTTGGCGGAACCGGCTGCGCTCCGATGTGCATCAATCTCCACCGTGATAAATCTTTTCCGGCAAGATCAATGTCTCCGCGGTCGATAGCGTCAAGAATGTCCTGCGCCCACGGCACAAGCAACCAAACAATGGACGCCCGCTCGTTAGCCGCCGCGTCAATTATCCAGGAAGGTTTTGCGCCCTTGAGTATAACGCCCTTGCTTCCGGAAAGCAGACTTCCGAACCAGTGCATCTTTGCGCCGGTGTGGTACAGCGGCGGAATACACAGGAACACGTCTTCACGCGTTTGGGCGTGGTGCGCTTGCTCTGCTTTACACGCCATAGTCAATGACCGGTGTGCGTGCAGAATGGCTTTAGGAAAACCGGTAGTACCGCTGCTGAAATAGATTGCGGCGTTATCTTCCGGGTTCAGCTCATACCCCAAATTCGGCTTTTTGGAAGGATACTTTGCGATTTCCGCATCCGCCGGAACACTGAAGTTTGGGCAATCACATACTCCTGTGAACAGTGTGGGTATGCTGCGCATTCCGACAACGATGTTAGCTGAGCCGTCTGCGGCGGCATACGGCTTTAAGCGCTCAATAAACTCTGCGCCGAAGAACAGCAACGCAATGTCTGCAAGGTCAAGACAGTAGCCGATTTCATCAGAAGCATAACGGAAATTGAGCGGCACTGCAAGGCAGCCGGCTTTGAGGATTCCAAAGTAAATCGGCAGCCACTCAAGGCTGTTCATCATTAGAATAGCGATTTTATCGTCCTTACCGTAACCTTTATTGATTAGAAGATTAGCGATACGATTCGCTTCATCGTCAAACTCTTTCCATGTCATCTCACGGCGGTATGCGTCCGCGAACGGATCAGACATAACAAGCTCAGCCTCTTTCCATCCGGCATTGTCAGTTTCCCATTTTTCAGGGTTAAGCTCTACAAGGGCGGTATCGTCAGCCCACAACTGAGCGTTGCGCTCCAAGAAATTCGTGATTACCATATGTATCAGCGCTCCTTTAATTCTTTAACGCAGTAAAGTATAACACACTTTGCCGGGCTTGTCAAGAGGCAATTTAAGGTTCTGCGTCTAATTTTATTATGACGGCTTTTGGACATATGGCACACACGGAGCATTATTCAGCCGCGATGATATTTTGGTATAAATCTTGGAAATCTTTCGCATAATACCCATATGTTTAAAACAGCTGAAGAAAATTTGAATGCGGTTTCCGCAATTTTTAAGGGTGATAATGATTTTGTAGCCCGTGAATTTGAACTGCCCAACGGCGGTAAAGGCGCAGCCGTATTCATTGACGGTCTTGCGTCATCTGAAGTCATAAACGACTTTATACTTACGCCGATTATGAACGACCGCCCGATAAGCGTCGGCGAGGCAGACAGGCTTGATACTATCAAAAAAGCCTCTGAAGTTATCCTTGACGGAGATACCGTTGTCTTCCTTGACGGGTTCGACACGGCGGCTTATTTCAGTACCAAAGGTTTCCCGAGCCGCAATATTTCCGAGCCGCAGACGGAAACCGTCCTTCGCGGTCCGCGTGAGGGTTTTACGGAATCGCTTCGCACAAATACTGCTCTCCTGCGCCGCAAGCTGAAAACGCCTGATCTGCGTATGGAAGCAAGCAGGTTAGGCAGCCGCACTAATACAACTGTTTGCCTGTGCTGGATAGACAGCATTGCGTCGCCGGATCTGATAAATGAAGTGCGCCGGCGGCTTGACAATATTGATGTTGACGCTATACTCGGAAGCGGATACGTTGAAGAGTTTATTGAAGACGAACCTGTTACACCATTTCAAACAGTTGGATATACTGAAAAGCCTGACGTTATCGCCGGTAAGCTGCTGGAAGGTCGGTGTGCGCTAATTGTAGACGGAACTCCGTTTGCGCTGACTATGCCGTTCTTGTTTGTAGAGAATTTTCAATCCCCGGAAGATTACGCAATAAGACCGCTTGCGGCGTCTTTTCTGCGTATTATAAGGATAATCTCTTTTTTTATAACGCTTGCGCTCCCGGCATTGTATGTTGCTCTTGTAGATTTCCATCCGGAGCTTATCCCAACGACGCTGCTGTATTCCATAGCGTCGGCAAGCGAGGGTACGCCGTTTCCCGCTCCCCTTGAAACGGCTGTAATGCTGTTTGTCTTTGAAATCCTGCGTGAAGCCGGTATACGCTTACCTAAGCCAACCGGTCAGGCGATAAGCATAGTGGGCGCGCTTGTAATGGGGCAGGCGGCAATTCAAGCCGGAATAGTCGGCGCGCCTGTAGTTATTATCATTGCCTTTTGCGCTGTGGCAAGTTTCGTTTCGCCCACTGTAAGCGACAGTGTGAACTTAATGCGGTGGCTGCTGCTGCTGCTTGGTTCAACAATGGGCGGATTCGGAGTTCTGCTGGGACTTTTATCTATATATATTCTTTTGGCTTCAATGCAATCTTTCGGTGTAATGTATCTTCATCCGATTGCCCCGTTGTCTTTGCAAGAACTTGGAGACGTTGGAATACGGGTACCGATGTGGATGTTAAAAAGGCGTCCGTCCGCACTTCATCCGCAGGATAAAATCCGTCAGGCGAATAAAACCAAACCTAAGTTCAACGGCGGGATACCGTCTTACGGTAATGAGCAATAATGAGGTATGCTATGAAAAAAGTATTAAGAATATTATGCGCCGCTGTGCTGTTAAGCATATTCCTGTTTAGCTTCGGTGGGTGCTGGTCGGCGGACGAAATAAATACCAAAGCGATAATTATGGGCATATCGGTTGATTTCGCGGAGGACGGCGAAAAGTATTTGGTCACGGCTCAAATTGCCGTGCCGTCGCAGTTAAAATCCGATAGTGCCGGTAGTGAAAAAGCGTATATAAATGCCGCCGCCGAAGGCGCCGGCATTCAGGCAACGCTGCACGAATTTGAATCCAGTCTTTCAAGGAAGATATATACCGGGCACACTGAACTTATTATTTTTAGTGAAGAAGTGGCTAAGAGCGGACTTAGCCCTGTTTTAGATTACTTTTACCGCTCATCGGAAGCACGGTTTTCTGTACCTATCATTATCGCTGAGGGGAAAGCCGCAGATTTGCTTGATACAAAAGTTGACTTGGAAAAAATGCCGGTCAGCCGTATTCTCGGCATATTAGCGAATCACGGCTCTGATGTTATTATGTCACAAACGACTATGGGCGACCTTCTTCGCGAGATGGTTACGAAAAACTCCGCGACCACACTTGCGCTGTTCAGTACAGCAGATGAACGTCCTGCTATGAATAAAGCGGCTGTAATTAAAGGCGATAAAATGATAGGCAGTCTGTCTATCGAGCAGCAACACTACGAACTGTTGGTAAACGGAGAATATGAAGAGGGCATTATAGTCTGTAAAATTAACGATGACAAGGTAGTTTCATTCCGTATAACTAAATGCGTAACGGAACAGGATTTGAAATATGAAAATGGTGAGTTCAGCGTTGATATTGATATTTATATTACGGCACAAATATCCGGGGTTACCTTCGGCGGAGAAGAATATACTACCGAAGCCCGCAAAGAGATTGAGCAGATTCTTCATGATTTTGTTACAGACAGAATAATGGAAGTACTGCAAATAACTAAAGATATGAACGCTGATACTGTAGGTCTTTGTGAAATGCTGTACAGGAAATACCCGCGCGAAAGCAAAGAGCTTTTGGAAAACTGGGATGAAAATTATAAAAATTTTCCGATAAATGTTATGGTAAGCGCTAAGCTTACCGCGACCGGAGCCGTACAGGAGCGTATTAAATGAGCAAAATCAGAGTTACAAAATGGCAAATGATATCTGTAGGCGTATGCTATATGATGGGAGCTATACTGCACTTTTCCGAAGTTAGTTCTACGGCTGAACGCGACTCTTGGATCATACCGGTCATGGGATTTGCAATGTTTGTCCCGGCAATAGTAGTATATATTCTTTTGACTAAACTCCATCCGCAAACAGGTCTTTATGAGATTAATGAGCAGGCGATGGGAAAAGTTCTCGGAAAAGTTTTCACGTTTCTCTATATGATATTCTTTTTGAATATATGTACGCTTAATACAATGCAGGTGGAATTGTTTGTATCGGTATATCTTTTACCCAGCACGCCTGTAATTATATGCGGGCTGTTGATGATGGCGACGTGTGCATTCGCGGTGTACAGAGGTCTAAATGCTATCGTCATCGCTCCGTTTGCTTTCACGATTGTATGCGGCGCATATTTGATACTGAACTTTATCCAAAGCATGCCGCAGATGCATCCGGAGTTTCTGCAGCCGGTATTAGTGCAGGAACCTCAGGTATATCTGCGTGCTGCCCATATTGAAGCGGCTACTATGTACGGCGAGATCATAGGAATGCTTACGTTAGTT
>JAITQY010000065.1 GCA_031288675.1 Oscillospiraceae bacterium
GTAATGCCCGTCGGAGACTGCTTTGTAGATGTTAGCGGGAGTAACGCAATCCCCGATTTGGAAGAACTGCGGCGCAATGAAACGGAACTTGTCCGCTTCCGTGCGCAGCGGGCGCATTCCGGTGGCATAGATTACCGTATCGGCAGGATACAATTGAGTCGCTCCGCCGGCGCTTGCCGCGCTTACGCCGGAAGAGGTGATTTCTTTGACCGCAACGCTGAACATCTGTGTTATCGGATATTTGGGAAGCTCATAGCTAAGCGCCAAACCGTGAAGAATATTTCCGCCGTCGCTTGCGGATGGAAGCGCTTCTAATATAGTGATTTTGCGATTTTTGCAAAGCATCGCGAGGTATAAAGCAAGTTCCGTACCTACCAGTCCGCCGCCGATAATGATAACATTTTCTCCGATTGCTGTTGTGTGAGTATAAGCATAAGTAGATTCGATAGCGTACTCAATACCGGGGAGAGGCGGCGTAACAGATTCAGCGCCGAACGCGGCGATGATTGTGTCAGGGTTCATTTTTGAGGCGCTTTCGGGAGTAATTTCGGACAAAAGGTTCACAGAAACTCCTAAAGTTTCTAATTTTTTAGCTTGCCGGTTGAGATACTCCGCAGTGTGGATTTTGAAAGGCACTTCATCCTCACAGCGAAGCGCCCCGCCGAGAACAGCACGCTTTTCATATAAGGTAACGTTGTGTCCTCTCTGAGCGGCGGTTATAGCCGACTGCATTCCGCCGGGACCGCCGCCGATAATAAGAACGTTTTTGCGTTCTGCCGGTTCAAGTTTATGCACGCCCTGACCTCGCGCGTCTATCTCGCGCCCTATCTCCGGGTTGATAGCGCAGTAAAACTGACCGGTCTGCATAAGGTGGCTGAAGCAGGTAAGACATCGTATACACTTGTTGATTTCATCGGAACGCCCCTCACGCGCTTTCTTAGGCAGGTCGGGATCGGCGATAAGGGCGCGCGCAAGCTCGACAACATCAGCTTTGCCGGATGCGATTATATCTTCTAACAGTTCAGGGTCTGCAAGCGCGCCTACGGTAGCGACGGGAGTTTTAACATGCTTTTTAATTTCTGCCGCATACTTGACATTCGCGCCGTCTGGCAGGAACATACTGGGGTGAGTGACGGTAAATACCTCCGGAACCTCGTGGTCGCCGGCGGAAACATGTATGAGGTCGCAGTGACCGTCAAGCTGTTTGGCTATAGCTATGCCCTCGTCAAGGTCGTAACCGTTTGCGTGACACTCTGATCCGCTGATGCGTATCTCAATAGGGAATCGCGGTCCGACGGCTTTGCGGATAGCATCAAGAATAGCGACAGGCAATCGGCAGCGGTTCTCAATTGAGCCGCCCCACTTGTCGGTGCGGGTGTTATGGATAGATGAGACGAACTGAGAAATCAGCCATCCGTGTCCGCCGTGAACGGTAACCATGCCGAATCCGCAGCGTTTCGCGAAAGCGGCGGCTTCGGCGTATTTGCGGATTACGTCCTCAAGAATTTCGTCTGTATATGGCAAGACAAGGTTGCCGTCCGAGTCGGTGAACTCTGTAACGCCGTAGATTTGATGACCTCTTGAAGCAGAGTCCTTGCTTGCACCGCCGCCGTGCTGAAGCTCTACAGACGCGACTGCGCCGTATTTGGTGATACTGTCCGCAAGCCGCGCGAAGCTGTCACGGAGCTTAGGGTTATCAAGCGGCATATGGTTGGGATTAGGCCGACCGCGTTCAAAGTCCACAACTGCATCTCCGACACAGACGCTTGCCGCGCCGCCCATTGCCTTGCGCTCAAAATACGCGTATGTATCGGCGGTGGGGAACTGATTAGTTTCCGAGAGCTGTGCCGCGCCTGTAGGCGAGGCGAACAGCCTGCTGCTGAATAGTGTTCCGGCAAGCGTGATGGGTGAGAACAGATGCGGATACCTAATGGAATAAGACATAGTGGAACCTCCAGATTTAGTAGTTAGTGCGGAGATTAGGGGTTAAGAAACATCAGAGGAGAAAATGCGGGTCAAGCTGAAATAATGATTGGAAAGCGAGCGCGGAATTGTAATTATGTATTATCTGTTGAATTTATTATAGCATAGTAAACGGAAAATAGCAATACGAAAACTGCAACTGAACAGCGTATGGCAAGGATGGATAAAGTGGTAAGAGCTTCGTAATTTGCAATTTTAAGTTTTCAGTTTGTCAAAAGGTATTGACAAAAATTTTTATAGTGCTATACTGAATGATATTACTAATGTTAAGGAGACATTTCTTACAAATGAAAGAGGTTGTAATAGTCGACGCGTGCCGGACGGCAGTCGGAACAATCGGCGGAACGCTGAAAGATATTCCGGCAGAAGAGCTGGCGCGCGTAGTTATTCAAGGAACGTTAGACAGAAGCGGAGTTGACCCGAAAGAAGTCAATGAGGTCATATTGGGACATTGCCGTCAAAGTTCGGACAATCCGAATATCGCGCGCATTGCTGCGCTGCGCTGCGGGATTCCGGAAGAAACTCCGGCGTATACGGTTATGCGCCAGTGCGCAAGCGCAATGACAGCGGTGGCTCAGGCGGTAAACAGCATTCGCGTAGGTGAAAACGACGTAGTGATTGCCGGCGGAACGGAGTCGATGAGTACGGCGGTTTTTTATATCCGCAATGCGCGGTTCGGATTGGGAACAGGGAATCAGGTGCTTGTGGACAGCCTTACCGAGGGGCAGTTTCAGAGCCAGCCAAATGAAATATACGGGAAGTTCAATATGGGAATGGCGGGCGGCGAGCATATCGTTGACGAGTTCGGCGTTACCCGTGAGGAGATGGACAAGTTCAGTTTGCAGTCGCAGGATCGTGCGTCGGCGGCAATCAAGGCGGGTCGGTTTACGGATGAAATTGTGCCGGTAGTGATTCCGCAGAAGAAAGGCGACCCGATAAAATTTGAGGTTGACGAGTATCCGCGCGAAACGACTTTGGAGAAACTTGCGAAGTTGAAACCGGCGTTTCGTGATGGCGGCAGTGTTACGGCAGGAAGCTCCAGCGGTCGTAACGACGGCGCGAGTGTGATGCTGATAATGAGCGCGGATAAGGCGAAAGAACTTGGGCTGAAGCCTTTGGCGCGGTTTGTATCGCACGCGGTGTGCGGAATTGACCCGCGTATTATGGGTTACGGTCCCGTGCCGGCGATACGTAAAGCTTTGGATCGCGCGAACCTGACGCTTAAAGATATTGAGCTTATTGAGCTTAACGAGGCGTTTGCGGCGCAGAGCATTGCGGTAATCAAAGAGCTTGGTATTGACGAGAGCATTTGCAACGTTAACGGCGGCGCAATCGCGCTTGGTCATCCGGTTGGTTCGAGCGGATGCCGTATTATGGTTACGCTGCTGCACGAGATGCTCAAGCGCGGCAATAAGTACGGACTTGCGAGCCTGTGTATCGCCGGAGGTATGGGCGAAGCGACGATAATAGAAGTGATTAATAGCTGAAAAACGGAGACTTCCGGCGCATTTATGCCGTTGCGGAGACATTATTTGAATGACGATCAGCGGCAATTAAGAATGATAAAATAAAAAATGGAGGATAAACCAATGTTTGA
>JAITQY010000086.1 GCA_031288675.1 Oscillospiraceae bacterium
TCTCGCGCTCGCACTGCTCGGCTAACTCCGCTCCGTACCACGGAACAGGGCATACCGCGCCCATTCCGCCGGTGTTCGGACCCTCATCATTGTCGTTTATCCGCTTATGGTCTTGCGAAGCGGGCAGCGGCAGAAGCCGCTTACCGTCAGTCAGCGCAAGCACCGTAAACTCCTGACCGCTTAGGCATTCCTCAATCACTACCCTCGCGCCGCTTGTACCGAACTTACTGTTCAGCATAAGCTCATCCACGAACGCTATCGCTTCGTCCGCCGTCTGCGCGACTACTACGCCTTTACCGAGCGCCAGTCCGTCCGCCTTAACGACGATAGGCGCGCCCTGCTCTAATATGTAAGCCGCCGCCGCCTCGCGGTCGGTGAACTCAGCGTATTTTGCCGTCGGAATACCGTACTTCGTCATCAGGCGTTTGCTGTAGGATTTGCTTGCCTCAATCACCGCCGCGTTCTTCGCCGGACCGAACGCCTTTATCCCAGCCGCCTTTAACGCGTCAACCATACCCAGCGCAAGCGGATCGTCAGGGGTCACGCATACAAAGTCCGCGCCCTCGCGCCGCGCAAGCGCGATAACGCCCTCTATATCCGTCGCTTTGACTTCCGGAAAGCATTCCGCAACTTCGCTTATGCCTCCGTTGCCCGGCGCGCACAAAAGACGGGTACACAGCGCGCTCTTCTTAATAGCAACGCAGACGGCGTGTTCTCTTCCGCCGCCGCCGATTACAAGTATTGTCATTTCGGTTTCCTCATAAAATAGTTGTTGGCGCAGCGCGCCTGCACAGTATTACCGGTTAACAATTAACAACGCGTGTCATTGCGGGATTGACCCGCAATTTCACGAACCTCCGCAATTAACAATTACATTGCTGATTGCGCTTTATTTATCTGCCGACCGCTATTACTCGCTGACTACTTTCAAGACCTGCTTCTTGCCGTATGTTCCGCAGCTGCGGCATACGCGGTGCGCAAGTTTAGACTCGCCGCACTTCTCACACGCCACTAATGTCGGCGCGGCAAGTTTCCAGTGGGAGTTCCTGCGCTTATCGCGGCGCGCTTTAGATACTTTACTCTTAGGTACTGCCATTTTTATATTCTCCTTTTTATGCTAACAATTTCAGAACGGCGCGTAAACCGTTATACCTCTAATCCGCCGAACCCGCAATCGGTTTCTCCGCATAGCGTCAGGGCTGGAGCGTCCAGTACGTACAATGTCCGCACGACCTCCTCTAAATCGACCATTCCGCCTTTGACAGGGAAGATGTCCGGATTGTCGTCATCCGTCAGATTTTCCTGAAGATACGCTTCGTAATCGCCGCTCTCACGCCGCCGGAACTCTCTGCCGCAACGGTCGCAGACGCAAACCGCGTCGCTTGTTACCGTACACGTCAGCGTCAGAACTCCGCCGCTGTTGCGTACTTTTCCGTCTACCGTCAGTGGCGCGCACCACTCCTTGACCGAAGAAAACTCAAACTCCGACAGGTCAAGCTCAAACTTGAACTCCCTAACTCCGGGGTTGCGTAAAACTTCTTTCAGGTCAAACAGCATTTCCGCGCTCCTAATCGAACTGCCTCAAACGAAGCTTTATAATTATACACACCTCCATTCTCATTGTCAAGTATTTTTTCGCCGGATATTCAGAAATTTTTACCTCGCCTTATCCGCCGCGTTATAGCTATATAATTATAAAATTACAAAAACTATAGAATGAGGTTGAAGGACACATTCAAAACCTGCCTTAACCTCAAATCTCCAAACAATGTCTTGCTGACTTTCCCCGCCCTTTTGTAACCCGTCATTGACACACGTACACATTATACCTTGACGCCCGTAAAATCTGCTCTTGACTTTTTAATAGTTTTGTGATATAATCTAAAGGTTATGAAGAACGGTTTTTTCGCGCTGATTGCGCGGTCGCGTAATATCATCCGGTGGGGGCTTATGCGTAACAGCTTCGCGGAGAACGCGCAGGAACACGCCGCTATGACGGCGGTTATCGCCCACGCGTTAGCGGTTATCAGCAACCGGGAGTTCGGCGGCGCGATAGATTCCGGAGCCTGTGCCGCCGCCGCGCTGTATCACGATGCGGCGGAGATTATTACCGGCGATTTGCCGACCCCGATCAAATACCATAATCCCGAGCTTACTGAGGCATACAAGCGCGTAGAATCGCTGGCGGTCACGAAGCTGCTCGATACGATTCCGGAAACAATGCGTCCTGACTATGCCGCGCTGTTGTCCGTAGACGACGTCAGCGTCCGCCGAATTGTCAAGGCGGCGGACAAGCTTGCTGCATATGTAAAGTGCGTACAGGAACGCTCCGGCGGAAACGCGGAGTTCCTGTCTGCGGAGCGTAACACCCTCGCCGCGTTAAACGCTATGCAAATGCCGGAGGTAAACTACTTCATTGACAATTTTTTGCCTGCGTTCGGACTAAACCTTGACGAGCTTACAGGGGAATGAACGGCACATCCCGCCGTCGCGGAGCTGACCTGCAATCTGTGTAACGCTCATCTACTACCTACTAAAGGAGCCGCATATGAAATCTATCGTGACAGTTATCGGCGCAGACAGAATAGGCATAATTGCCGCCGTCTGTACTGAACTCGCAAAACTGAAAGTAAACATACTCGACATATCTCAGACAGTAATGCAGGAATATTTTACAATGATTATGCTCGTTGACGTCGCCGCCTGCGACAGCCCGTTCGGAGAGCTCTCCGATGCGCTTTCCGAACTCGGAAAACGGGAGGGACTGTCGATACGCATTCAGCGCGAGGATATTTTTAACGCGACTAACCGCATATAGGAGACTATTTCAAATGATTAACTCCTCTGAAATTTTAAGTACTCTTGAAATGATCGAACGTCAGCATCTCGACGTTCGTACTGTTACTATGGGCATTTCTCTGCGTGACTGTACGCGCCGCAGTCCTGAGCATACTGCGCGGAACATCCGCGATAAGATTTGCCGTACTGCCGCTGACCTTGTACGCGTCGGCGAAGATATAGAGCGCGAGTTCGGTATACCGATAGTCAATAAGCGCGTTGCGGTTACTCCAATTGCGGAGGTTGCCGCCGCGTGTGAGACTGACGATTATGTGATTTTTGCGAAAGCGCTTGACGAAGCGGCTCACGAGGTTGGCGTTAACTTTATCGGCGGCTTTTCCGCGCTTGTGCAAAAAGGCTTCACGTCGGCGGACGAAAACCTTATACGTGCCATTCCGGAAGCGCTTGACGTTACGGAGCGCGTATGCAGCAGCGTCAATGTCGCCAGTACCCGCGCCGGTATAAATATGGACGCGGTACGCCGGATGGGTGAGGTCGTCAAAGCCTGCGGAAATAATGCCGCAAAACTTGTCGTTTTTGCCAATGCGGTGGAGGACAACCCGTTTATGGCGGGCGCGTTTCACGGCGCGGGTGAAGGCGAATGCGTCATCAATGTTGGCGTAAGCGGTCCGGGCGTCGTCAAAACCGCTTTGGAGCAATGCAAGGGCGCTCCGTTTGACGAGGTTGCGGAAGTCATCAAAAAGACAGCGTTCCGCGTCACGCGCGTCGGACAGCTTGTTGCCCGCGAAGCGTCTAAGCGCCTTAATGTACCCTTCGGTATTGTAGACCTCAGCCTTGCTCCGACGCCGGCGGTTGGCGACAGCGTGGCTGATATACTTGAGGAAATGGGCTTGGAGCGCGTTGGTACACACGGAACTACCGCCGCTCTTGCTCTGCTTAACGACGCGGTCAAAAAAGGCGGAGTTATGGCAAGCGGTCACGTCGGGGGATTATCCGGCGCGTTTATCCCCGTCAGTGAGGACGCCGGGATGATTCGCGGCGCGGAGTGCGGTTCACTCACGCTGGAAAAACTGGAGGCTATGACCTGCGTTTGCTCCGTTGGGCTTGATATGATTGCCGTACCAGGCGATACAAGCGCCGCGACCATTGCCGCGATAATCGCGGACGAAGCGGCGATCGGCGTTATCAACAATAAGACTACGGCGGTCAGGCTCATTGCGCCGCCGGGAATGACGCTGGGCGACCGTATTGACTTTGGCGGGCTGCTCGGTTCCGCGCCTATTATGAATGTCAACAAATATAGCTCTGACCTCTTTATTGCCCGTGGCGGTCGTATTCCCGCTCCGCTGAACTCATTAAAAAACTAACTTTAATGATTAATAGTTAATGATTAATGATTAACGGAAGCGAAGAATAATTATGTATGACAGCGGCAGAGAAAATCCACTGAAAGAAAAAAGTTATTCCTTTTCACGGCGCATAATTAAAATGCAAAGATACCTGGCGGAGGTGAGAAGAGAATTTGTCATTTCTAAGCAAATACTGCGCTCCGGTACAAGTATTGGCGCAAATATATCTGAGGCGCAATTTGGACAAGGGTTAAAGGATTTTGCACATAAACTTAGCGTTGCTCAAAAAGAAGCCGCTGAAACTCTTTACTGGTTGAATCTTCTGCATGATTCAAAATATATAACCGGAAAACAATTTGAAAGTATGAAGCAGGATTGCGAAGAACTGTTAAAGCTGCTTACAGCTTCCATAAAGACCGCAAAGAGCAGACTGCTCGGCGATTAATCACTAATCATTAACTATTAATCATTATTATGAATTCTGTTATCGTACTCACCGGACCTACAGCGACCGGTAAAACCGCTCTCTCCGTTATGCTTGCTAAGGAAATCGGCGGAGAGATAGTCAATGCGGACGCTTTTCAGGTCTACCGCGGAATGGACGTCGGCACTGCAAAACCTTCCCTTGAAGAACGCGGCGGAGTTCCGCATCATCTTATCGACGTTGCTGACCCGGCGGAGAGCTACAGCGTATCGCGCTACGTTGCCGAAGCCGTTCCTGTTATAGATGACATATTCGCGCGCGGTAATACGCCTGTCATCGTTGGAGGAACGCTTCTGTATATTGATTCGCTGCTAAGCGGGCGGACTTTCGCGGACACCGACCCTAAACTTCGCGCGGAATTGTACAGCCTGCCTGACCCGTATGCGCGGCTTCAGCTCATTGACCCGGAAAGCGCGGCAAAAATCCATCCAAGCAACAAAATCCGCGTAATTAGGGCTTTGGAGATATTTTACCTTACCGGAAAAACTAAATCGGAAACCGACCGTATTACACGGGATATTCCGCCGCGTTATCCGTCTGTTAAAATCGCGCTGAATTTTATTGACAGAGAAAATTTGTATTCGCGTATTGACAAGCGGGTAGATGTTATGGTAAAATGTGGGTTGATAGATGAGGTCAGAAAGATAGGTATCCCAACGCTTGCAATTGGATATAAAGAGATTACCGCGGCGTTAAACGGGGAGTTCAGTATAAGTGAAGCTGTAGAGAGAATAAAGAAAGCGAGCCGAAACTATGCCAAGCGTCAGCTGACGTGGCTTAGAAGTGAGGCGGACTTAAATTGGATCCACTGGGAAAATGAGCCTGATTTTGTCAGAGGTTTGCGGGAAGCGACTTATTTCGCTAATAAGTTCTGTAAATAAGTGATATAATGCTCCGCAGATAACTTAATTAATCGGTCAGAAAGTGGGGCATACATAATGCAAGAAAATGAACTTAATTCGCAGATCAACTTATCCGGTAATGTTTCCATTAGTTTACAAGAGCATTTTTTGAATTCCTTACGGCAGTCAAAAGCTTCGGCGACTGTTTTCCTTATGAACGGATTTCAAATGCGCGGCAGAATTTTAGCCTTTGACCGCTACACTGTAATTATGGAAGCAGACGGCAAACAGCAGCTTATCTTCAAGCACGCTATTTCTACCGTCGTACCGACGAACAGTTTCAATTGGGATTTGAGTAAAATCGCTTAGCCGCGTTAGGGCACATTAATGGACAAGCTGTACAAAGACGGAAAGACAAATGGATAAAAAATTAAAGAGAGAAAACATATGGTTTGGGATAGTCACGGCGCTTATTGCGGCGGCTGTGATATGTTATTTGTACTTTTACAGCTATGCGGTACTTAGCAACCAGATTTTAACCGTACCCGTGATAAAGTCCGAAACCTATGATTCCATCCCTGCGGAGGGTATAATTATCCGCGATGAAAAGCTTGTGCGCGGTATCGCGCAGGAGCGGTACGCGTACGTTACCGCGCTTGACGGAACGCGCGTCGCGGTCGGTGAGGAGATCGCCGTAAGCTTTGACACTATTGACGCTTGGACGATGACACAGCGCGCTTATGACCTTGACGCAAAAATCAAATCGCTTGAAAGCGTTATGGGCGATTCCGGTATTTCGGAAGCTCGCTTAGACTCCGCGCTTCACAACGGCGTTAATGAGATTCGCAACGCCGTCCGTCAGCAGGATTATCGTGCCGCCGGAGAAAAAAGCGCTGGCATTATCGCTCTTGCTCGTAACGGGTTAGACGCTAAGAACGCGCTGACAGCGTTAAAGGCGGAACGCGCCGGAATCGGTACGTACACCGCTCAGCGCATTGTATCAGATGCGCCCGGCGTATTCTCCCGATATTCCGACGGCTATGTAGGCGATCCGCAGATTGCAGCCGCTAACATAGAATTACTTGACGCAAGCCGGCTTAAAGTCTTGCTTAATATGCAGCCGGCAGCTCCGGCGGACGCTATCGGCAAACTTGTATTGGATGAGATATGGTACTATGCAGCGATTATTGACGGCGAAGCCGCATCAGCCCTTGCCGGGCAAACAGGACGAAAATTTATTTTTGACCTTAGCGGTTCAGGCTCCGGGCAGGTAAACGTGACGCTCGTCAGCGTTTCCTATGCCGGCGTCGGTGACAGCTATGCCGTTTTCAGCTGCAATACTGCAATGACGGAGATAATTAAGCTGCGCAAGGTTAACGCGAACATTATTCTTAACCACTACGAGGGTCTGCGTATCCCGCGCGCCGCGCTTAAACTTGAGTCCGTCAGTGATGAGGACGCCGCGCTGAAGCCTTGCGTTTACGTTCTTCAGGGACCATATGCCGAACGCCGCTTCGTGCAGATACTTGACGAACGGGACGAGTACTACATCGTTGCGGAGGACATCTACTCCGTGTCCGCGCTCAAAGCCGGAGATAACCTGATAACATCCGGAAAAGACCTTTACGACGGCAAGGTCGTGAATTGATTGCCTTATACAATTTCTTGAGCTATGTAACGGTCATATTATTGTGGACTTAATTAGTCCAATATATCGGTTATAGCTTCTGCCATATTTCTGTTCACAAATTATTTACGATTACACACAAATATTCTCTTGACAAATCAGAAATTATGTGCTATAATACAGGCGTAATGATTAGTGACTAATAGTTAATATTTAATAGTTAATAGTTAATAGTTAATAGTTAATAGTTAATAGTTAATAGTTAATAGTTAATAGTTAATGGTTAATGGTTAATGGTTAATGGTTAATGGTTAATGGTTAATGCTTCTCGTTTTCCCCGTCCACTACCGACTACCGACTACCGACTAATGACTATCTCCCGTTTTCGTAGGGGCGAGCATTGCTCGCCCGCCCTCGTCCCTCGTCCACTGTCTGCTCACGACTATAGACTACCGACTACTGACTATGGACTAATGACTGCCGACTACCTCGCATCCATAGTCTCCTAACGCCTACTACCTAATGCCTACCTCCTATCCGCGCGTACTCCCGTCCACTGGCTACTCGCGACTAATGACTGCCGACTATCTCGCCTCTCCCGTCTTAATTTACCATTTGCAATTTGCAATTTGCAATTCCTACGCGTTCCCTCGTCCCCCTCTCGACTGTCGACTAATACCTACCTCCTATCTTAACCCCAAGGAGCCTTGATAAATGACAAAACTTGAACTCACTAACTGGCAGATACGCCGTGCGGACGGCAATCAGTGGATACCGGCGCTCGTACCCGGTACGGCGCTCCGCAGTTATATCGCGGCTGGAATGGTCAAAGATCCGCTCTACGACGATAACTGGAATGAAGTCCGGCAATGGGATTCGTTCTTCAATGCCAATTTCGAGTACCGGGCGGTACTGGACGTACCAAATCTTTCGGAGGGTCAAAGAGTCAATATAAATTTTGACGCGGTGAACTGGAAAGCCGACGTCTATATCAACGGAGCAAAACTTCCGAACGCTGTCAATCCGAACCGCTCACACAGCATAGAGGGCGCGTTCATTCGCGGCGGGTTTGACGTTACCGGTTATATAACCGCCGGAGCGCAGAATGTATTGGAAGTACTTATATACGCAAACGACACGCCGGGATTAGTAACTACGCAAGGTCTTGCGGAGGGTCCCGGACCTAACGGCGGACTGCTCGGTGCGGACAACCCCACGCTTCACGCAAGCGTTGGCTGGGATTGGATTCCAACCATTCCGGGACGTAACATCGGTCTTTATGGTGGCGTTACAGCCGAAGTCACTGATTCTATCCAAATTATTGACCCGTGGGTAGAAACGCGCCTGAATATCACCGAAACGTCGCAGACTATCGCGTCCGTTAACCTGCTGAACTCCTTTGAACCAAAAACGCTTCAAGAGGGCGATAGCTTTACGGTTGACCTCAGCGCATGTACCGCGCTCGGCTGCGCCGCGTTCACTTGGGGTACGGAAAGCGGCGGAGCGGCGGCTGATCTGGAATCCCGCTATCCCGCAAGATTTACGCTCGAAAGCTCTGCTGACGGTGTTAACTGGCAGAACTTCAGCTCTTACCCCGGCGGAACAGTTAACGTGATGTTCTTCGGAGCGCAGTCCGCCGCCGCCAATGACGGTTCACCGGCGTTTGAGGGTCACGCTATCAGTGACGCCGTTCAGGGCGGTACCGCGCTCGTGCCTATGGATTTGACCGCGTTCGGAATGGGCAATGCCGATATGCCGGTATTCGCGCCGAACGCAGGTCGGTATATCCGCTTTACCGTTATAGAGGCTCGCCGTATTAACGGCGCGGCGGTTATCTGCAAAATAGACGACCTCAAAATTTACGCGGAAAGCCCTCAGCAAGTGGAGCAATCCCTTGTGCGTAAGTACTCGCTCGACGACAGCAAGGCGGAGTGCATCCTTCGGTGCGAACTCAAAAACGCTTCGCCTAAGCCGGTGACGCTCACGGTTTCGGCAGAAATCGACGGCATTCGCGTCAATTCTCTGCCGGTAAAAATAGAGTCGAATTCTTCCGTTACTGATGTAGAAATTCCATTTATAATGTCGAATCCTGCGCTTTGGTGGCCTAACGGCTATGGAAACCGGCATCTTTATACCGCTAAAATCACTGCCGGCGCGGCGGAAGCGGAATGTAATTTCGGTGTGCGTCAGTTCGATTACCCGGTTGACGGCGGAATCCTCACAATTTACTGCAACGGTACGCGCATTGTCTGTAAGGGCGGCAATTGGGGTATGGACGACGCGCTTAAAGCTGATACTGCCGAAACCCTTGACGCTAAGGTTCGCCTGCACGCGCTGGAAAACTTCACAATGATCCGAAACTGGGTAGGGCAGACCAATCACTCCGCGTTTTATGACGCATGTGACCGTTACGGGATACTTGTTTGGGATGATTTCTGGCTTGCCAATCCCGTTGACGGACCTAACCCCAATGACCCTGATATGTTTCTTGAAAACGCCGCCGACAAAATCAAGAAGTACCGTTCTCACCCGGCGCTTTGCTGCTACTGCGGACGCAATGAGGGCGACCCGCCGGAACCGCTGTATTCCTCACTTCCAGAGCTTACCGCAAAACTTGACACGACCCGCTTTTATTTCCATAACAGCGCAATGACGCCTGTCGGTAGCGGCGGCGGATACAGCCTTGCACATCCAGGCGGAACGCGCGGAATTAAACAGTACTTTGATGATGTGACAAGCCCCGTTCTACGAAGTGAACGAGGAATACCAAATGTTCCGGAGCTTGATACTATGAAGAAGTTCCTGCGTCCGGAACACATCTGGCCTATCAATGAAGTTTGGGCGCTGCACGACTGGACTTACCATATGAACGGTCCGGCTAACAGCCATATGGCTGCGCTTAAATGTTATCTCGGAGGGGATTTTAATATCCCTGTTGACAACGTTCAGGGACAAAAACCGGAAGAAAACGATCCCGTATTCGCCCAATACAAGGAAGATATATATAAAATGTGCGAAGAAACCGGACGGCTTTACACAGTCGAACAGTTCAGCCGCGCGGCACAATTTATAAATTATGACAATCACCGCGGATTATTTGACGCGTTAAGCGCGCGCAGAAGCAACGGTCTGCTTATGTGGATGTCGCAATCCAGTTGGGCGAGTTTTATGTGGCAGACATACGACTATTACCTTGCCTGCAACGGAGGATTCTACGGCACTAAAGCCGGATGCCGACCGGTCAAGGCGATATTCGACCCGCGCACTGAGGAAATACTGGTTTCCAACCACACTCCTAAACGTTATGATGATGTAACTTTAGATGTACAAGTATTTTCGCTTTACGGGGCTGAGGTATTCGCAAGCAAAATCGCTTTACCGAAGCTCACGCCCGATGGTTCCGGAATTGCCGTATCCAAAGCTGATTTCAGTATGTCAGTGACGGACGTTAATTTCCTGCGTCTTACGGTTACGGACGGCAGCGGCGAAGTCATCTCCGCCGAGACCTACTGGCACAACCGCGCGGAATATCAGGACTACCGCGAGCTTTTCGCGCTTCCGGAACAGCCGCTTGAAATTACGGTAATCAATAATAATTCACTTAAAATCCGGAACTCCGGAAATGTTCCGGCGGTATTAATACGGTTGAAAATTACAGGCACGGACGGAGAAGAAATACTGCCGTCGTTTTGGTCTGACAATTATATCACGCTAATGCCGGACGAGGAGCGTCAGGTCAGCGTCGAATACAGTTCCGCGATTAACGCGTCGCACTTTTCCGCGAATTCGTCCTCTGTGCCGTTGTTCTCTAAGGTATAGTCGCAGTTAGAGGAGAACCATTCGTTAGGTTTTTGCGCGTTGATTCTTGCAAGCGCATAGTCGGTAGTTATGCCCTCACGCTTTTGCAGTCTGGCAACGCGTACTTTGACCGGCGCGGCTACGGCAACCGTAGCGTCGCAGCGGTCGGCAAGACCGGATTCAATAAGCGCGATTGCATCCAATACAATCATATTACTGACAGCTGAATCTGTCCGCAGATTGACTTCCTCGTCTACGTATTTCCACGCGATGGCGTTAAGCATTTTCAGTTTTGATTCGTCATTAAATACTATTCTTCCGAGCGCCTTGCGGTTGAGCTGACCATCCTCAAAGGCGTGAGGAAAGGTCAGTTCCAATTCACGAAGCATAGGCTGAGAGCTTTGCAGAAGATGATGATATACCTCGTCACAGTCAACGACCATTGCTCCTGTGAGTGCAAAGCGGTTCAGCAGAGTGGTCTTACCTCCTCCGCTGCCTCCGGTTACTCCGATAATTTTCATAGCCCATACCTCCTTTTGTAGTCACTAACTGGGTATTATTAGCGGATAGCTTTTACATTAACCGTTAATCCTTTATTTTGTGTTCTGATTTATATAGATTAACTGCCGGAAGAAACGAAGCGCGTATTAACGGAACATCTATATCATCGCAGAAGCCGCCGAGCATTCCCATAAGATCGGGCAACTGAACCGACAAACTCAGCGGCTTTCCGTGCTTGAAAATGAAGCTGATAACAGTATCCTGAACCGCTGACACTATATCATATCCGGGCGAAAGCAGTTCCGTACTGAGCGCGACCTGCTTATCTCCGTCGCAGAGCAGTATCATTACCGGATAGAACGGTTTATCATAGCCCTCTTCCGACGTAGCGCGCATTATCATAAATATGTCAAGCTCAAGGTTAGCGTTTACCATTGGTGTACGGCTGATTCGGTGCAGCGTGATTTCATCAGGAGGTTCTATATTGATTGTTAACGGTTCAGGAAGTTTAAGTTTCCGAATCTCATTGACCCAAGTTCCGGAGTCTTTATCAAACCGGCGCGTAGGAGTTTCTAACTTGTCAAACCGGCAATCAGGGTTAAAACTAAGGTAGCGTTCCAACAGATTTGCCGCTTCGGTATAGACTTTAAGAGAGGTTCTGACTTCATAATCGCTGAGCGTCCACGGCGGATAACCGGGGTCAAACGAAGTGAAAAGCGGTTTGCCTTTAGGGTCTGTAAGCAGCGCGATTGAGCGTAGCCGAGTTTGCACTCCATCGTCAGCCGGACGGTGCAGAAAGTTTATGTATGAATACAGCGCCTCCGCTCCGGGCAGTACGTGAATACTTTTCGGGTTTTCAGCGAATGAAACGAAGAACTCACCGCCGTCCTCAAATATGAAACTGAGGAAGCAGTCCGCAGAAAGATGCTTGTTCGGTTTAAGGCTCCAAAGCCTTACCGCCGCTTCCCGAAGGGAGGTCATCAGCGGATTTTCCGGAGATGTTTTGTTCTTCATAAATTTAGTGTGTATATAGTTAGTATTTGGGAGTTAAGGAGGTTTGGATAATGCGGTATTTTCGTGAGGGTATGCAATGACAGGGGTTACTAATCACTATTCGACAGATGTTATGGCTATTCCTAAATCTTTAAGCTGTTTCTCATCTACAATGTCAGGAGCGTTTGTCATAGGCTCCGCGGCATTTTGCAATTTTGGGAACGCGACCACGTCGCGCAGGGATTCGCGCTCCAGCAGCTGCATTACAAGGCGGTCAAGTCCGAGCGCCATACCGCCGTGAGGCGGCGCGCCGTAGCGGAACGCGTCAAGCAGGAACCCGAACTTTTGATGCGCTTCCTCATCGCTTAGACCGAGCAGCGCGAATATCCTGCCCTGAAGTTCAGGGTCAGTAATACGGATAGAGCCGCTGGACATCTCAATTCCGTTAAGCACGAGGTCATAGGCTTTTGCACGGACGGCGCCTTTGTCGGTTTCCAAATACGGCAGACATTCGTCAAGCGGAGAGGTAAACGGATGGTGCATCGCGACCCAATCTCCAAGTTCCTCGTCCCAGTCAAAGAAAGGAAATTCTAAAATCCATACCGGCTTGAATACGCCTTTTGGAATCAGCTCCAGCGATTTTGCAAGCTCCGTGCGAAGATAGCCGATTTGTGAGAGCGAATCCCTTGACAGAAGCAGCGTGTTATCTTCCTCGTTGGCGTTTGCGCGGGCAAGCAGCTCCGCGCGCTGCTCGTCCGTGATGAATTTAGCGGACTGAGTAACCACGCCTTTGCCGCCGATTCCTTTTAGCAGGTCGTTGAATTTGTCAACCTGTTTGCGCGGAAGTTTACAGGGCACGCAAATCATCCTCGTATCCGGCAGGACGTCGCTTATATCCATAATTTCTAAACCGTAGCGCAGGTCGGGTTTGTCGCTGCCGTAACGCTCCGTAGCTTCCTTGTATGTCATACGCGGAATCGTACCGATGTCAAGATTAAGGACTGTTTTGAACAGTCTCTGAATGTACCCCTCGGCAAGCTGAAGAATATCCTCCTGCTCCGCAAAGCTCATTTCGAGGTCAATTTGCGTGAATTCAGGCTGCCGGTCAGCGCGTAAGTCCTCGTCACGGTAGCACCTCGCGATTTGGATATACCGGTCGAAGCCCGCGACCATCGACAGTTGTTTATATAACTGAGGGGATTGCGGAAGGGCGTAGAATTTGCCTTTGTGGACACGGCTGGGGACAAGGTAGTCACGCGCGCCTTCCGGAGTAGATTTGATAAGCGTAGGGGTTTCGATTTCGATAAAACCGTTTTCATCAAAGTAGTCGCGCGTAAGTTTCGCGATTTTGTGACGCATAATCAGAGCATTCTGGAGCGTCGGACGCCGCAGGTCAAGATAACGGTTTTTCATACGGATTTGCTCCGCAGTTTTACAGTCATCGGCGATTTCAAACGGAGGAGTTTCGCTTTTGGCGAGTATCTTCAGTCCGCTGACCTCGATTTCGACGTCGCCGGTAGGAAGCTCAGGATTCTTTGCGGCGCGTTCACGCACTGTGCCGGAGACCTCCAGCACGAATTCAGACCGGACTGCCTTAGCGGTTTCCAAAACATCAGGCGCAGTATTGTCATCAAACGCGAGCTGAACCGTACCCTCTCTGTCGCGAAGGTCGATAAAAATCAGCGAGCCAAGATCGCGTATCTTTGCCGCCCAGCCGTAAAGGTGAGCCTCACTTCCTATATGTTCGGAGCGGAGCGCTCCGCAATATGACGTTCGTTTTTGCATAAGGTCCTCCAAAGTTAGTAAGTAGTAGTTAGGCGTTAGTAATTATGCGTTTTGCGGCGGTTTTACCTCCGCGGCGATTTCGTCTAAGGTTAGCAGTTGCTGCTTACCGGTAGTAAGATTTTTCAGGCTGAACTTTCCGGATTTTATCTCGTCATCCCCTATGATTACTGCGAACGGTATTTTCAGCTTGTCGGCGTAGCCGAACTTAGCCTTTGCTTTTTTGTCAGTGAGATATACCTCCGCGTTTACGCCCTGATTCCTAAGTTCTGTGGCGGTACTTAGGCAAACGGCGAGGTCATTTGTCATTGGGATTACAAGAACGTCTGATACGGATTGCTTTGCCGGCGTAAGCAGATTCATCTTGTTAAGCTGATAGAACAGTCTTGTAAGCCCTATTGATATACCCACGCCGGGTAGCTTTTTGTCGGTGTAGAACTCCGAAAGATTGTCATATCTGCCGCCTGAACACACGCTGCCGATACTGCGGTACTGATTAAGGAAAGTCTCGTAAACCGTTCCCGTGTAGTAGTCTAAGCCTCTGGCAATCGTAAGGTCAATGGCAAAGTTCGCGTCCGGCACCCCGAACATTTTTATTCCGCCGATTACTTGCTCCAATTCTGAAACGCCGGTTTTGAACAGCTCGCTGCCGATACCCATCGACTTCAAAAGGTTTAATTTCTCATCGGAAGTGCCTGATATAGATATGAAATTCATAATCGTATCAACGCTGTCGGCAGTAAGCCCTAACGTTTTAAGCTCGGTAACTACGGCTTCGTCGCCTATCTTGTCCTTTTTATCAATAATGCGCAGCACTTCAGGCGCTTTATCGCCGGCGTTCAGCGAGGCAAATAAACCGTTCAGGATTTTGCGGTTGTTGATTCTTATAGTAAAATCGTCAAAACCCATTTCTTTGAACGTTGTGTAAATCACGCTCGGAATTTCCGCGTCGTACATTATGTTCAGCTCGCCGTCTCCGATGATGTCGATGTCGCACTGATAGAACTCACGGAATCTGCCTTGCTGAGGTCGTTCACCGCGGTATACCTTACCGATTTGATAACGCCGGAACGGAAAAGCTAAATTGTTCTGATTGAGCGCAATATATTTCGCTAACGGAACAGTCAAATCAAACCGAAGCGCGAGGTTAGTATCACCCTTGCTGAAACTGTAGATTTGCTTCTCTGTTTCTCCGCCGGTTTTAGCGAGCAGAACGTCCGCAGACTCTATAACCGGAGTGTCCAGCGGAAGAAAGCCGAACCGCTCATAAGAGTTCCGGATAGCGTCCGTAAGCTGATTAAACAAAATTTGCTCGCTTGGAAGAAGCTCCATAAAGCCGGGTAATGTTTTCGGAATAACTTTCTCTGTTTTGCCGCTCATATATTAGTTCCTGATAAACCTTTCTGGTGTAGTATATAGGCGGGTCGAAACCCGCCTTTCAAAGTCAGATTTCCATACCTTATCTTCTTCGTATAATATCCCGCCATGCAAAGTCTCCGCGTTCTAACCCGTGGATAAGCACCTCAGCGGTTGCGACGTTTGTGGCGAACGGTATGGAGTACTCGTCGCACATCTGTGAGATTTGCTGAAGGTCTTCCGAATATGAGAAGTTTTTGGGGTCAAGGAAAAACATTACAAGGTCAAGCTCGTTAAACGCGACCTGCGCCGCGACCTGTTCACGGCCGCCGAGCGTTCCGGATAACAGCAGACGGACGTCTAAGCCGGCGGCTTCGGCAATCGTCTTGCCGGTACGGCTTGTGGCGCACAGGTTATGCTGCGCAAGAATGGACTTGTACGCAATGCAGAATTGTGCCATAAGTTCTTTCTTGTTGTCGTGTGCCATCAGGGCGATATACATTTACTTGACCTCCGTAATTAGTAGTTAGGTATCAGGAGTTAGAGAGCGGCGGTATGTTAGCGCATATGCGTTCCGCGATTCGCCTGAACGCTTTTTGCGCGCCGCTTGGCGGATGCGAGGATCCGTACAGCGCGAGCGGAACGGATGACTCAAACGAATATTTCACGTTGATGTCCTCCGGTACCCATCCTATCAGCTTTGCGCCGACGCTGTCTATCGCGTCGTCAAGCGTCTGGCGGAACCGCCGTAAAATATCAGTATTTACTCGGTTGACGATCAGGTAAGGCTGCTCAATACCGGCGAACTCTTCCCGGATTTTTGCCGCCGCGCGGTACGCGGCTTCATCGGGAGTAACCACTAACACTAACGCGTCAATAGGAATAGCGGAGTAATTTTCGTCGCCTGCTTGTCCGGCTGGGGCGTCTGCAAGAATGTAGTCCGCTCTCTTGCGCAGGTTGTCAAACAGTGCCTTGAAAATCTCAACAGGCGTGTCGCCGAGCTTCGCGAACCTTGCGCCGTCCGCGCCGGTCAGCAATGTCTCTGAAAGAGTCGCAAACCCGTTTGCCGCGTCGTTAAGGTTAACCACCGCGTCGTCCTGTAAGCCTAAAGCCAAATCAAGCGCGCCAAGCGGATCGGCGTCCACCCGAATCACACTGTGTCCGGATAATGCCAGATAGGAGCCTATTGCGGCGGCGGCGGTCGTTTTTCCGGTTCCGCCTTTGCCCGAAGCAAACAAGATAACTTTACCCAATGACAGTCATTCCTTTTCACCATTAAGTTTAACATACTCTATTGCCGTTGTCAAGCATGATTTGTTGAAATTGACAAAGGATATATTCAGCGGCAGGGGCGTGTATTACCCGCCCCTGCAAAGTTCGCCTGATGCGCTATACGTCCACATGCGCTACGTCCCGAGTACATTTAGAACCGAATGCCTGCAATATATTGCCGTTTTTATCGGCGATATACGTGCCGTAATCCCCCGCGACGTAATAGTTGCCGGTAGAGGGGTTTATGTCGGCTCCGCCGGTCATCATCTGCCCCGCAGCATAAGAAGGCAGCGGGACAGTATTGGATATGTCACCGTCAAGGGTTGCCTTCCAAAGAGCGTAATAGGTAGGGATGAGTATCTGATTGTTGACAGGATCCACCCACAGCGCTTTTGGAGTGCCGGGCTCGGGCAGAATTGATGTGTTTGTTAGGGTGTTGCTTGCTCCGTCAATCGTAAACAGCGCGCTGCGGCCGTTGCTTTGGTCACTTCCGGTGGCGTAAACAGTGTTGGTGTTTGGGTTCACGCCGATATTTGTAACATAATCCATACCGCTTATTGTATTTGTGACGGTGTTTGTGGTGCCGTCTACCACCGAGATTTGACCGTTGCTATAATCGGCGATATATATTTGATTTGTAACGGGATTTACGGCTACAGCGGAAGTGCCGGATGGGGTAGACGGCAGTCCCGTCGCAGGTATTGTGCCGACGTTGACACTGCCCGTTTTCTTGCCTGTGGTTGCGTCGTAAATGTCTATTGTGTTGTCACAGGTGTTTACTGTATACGCTCTGGCGTTAGAGGGTTCGTTGTTGGCGGGTATGCCGCCTCCGCCAGCCGGCCCTGTCGGACCAGGTGTACCAGGAATACCGGGAACTCCCTGCGGTCCTGGAGGTCCCGGAGGTCCGGCGGGACCGGGACGACCGGCAGGTTCGGGTGATCCGGGACGCCCTGCGCTTCCTCCGTTACAGCCGCAGTTAGGGCAGCCGCAATTTTGGTTTGCCGGACGGTAGCAATTGTATGATGGCGAAATATAACTCATAATTTATTTGCGCTCCTTTTTTTGAAGATTTCGAGCCATACTATGACGGATAGTATGCGTTTGACACAGTATTGTGAAAAAAATTTTTGATAAACATTGAAAGATGTTGATGTGCGCGGCTGCGTTGATGAGAGAAAAAATATTAATTTGGGGTATTGACAAATGGGTGCGGAGGTGTTATACTGCTTTAGTCCGTTAAGGGCGGGGTGTGGCGAAGTTTGGTATCGCGCATGGTTCGGGACCATGAGGCCGTGGGTTCAAGTCCCACCACTCCGACCAGCCGTAAGTCGCGGCACACAGCCGTTCTCTATAATGATGAGACGGCTGTTAATTGACAAAGTACAGTTTCCGTAAGCCGGAAGCGAAGAACTCTACGCGCAGAGAAGGAAGGTTAAAGCAATGAAAAACGCAATTCACCCGAACTACAAGCCCACCACTATCACGTGCGCTTGCGGCGAGGTGATTCACACGTCTTCGACGAAAGAGAACATTAAGGTAGAAATTTGCAGTAAGTGCCATCCGTTCTTTACAGGCAAGCAGAAGCTTGTTGATACAGGCGGACGAGTTGACAGGTTCAACAGGCGCTTCGGCATGACGAAGTAAGCAGTTTCGGTCTATGGTCTTACGGTTACGCTGTAGCCGGATTTACCGAAGATTGAAGACTGTATAGAGGTAAAAATATTAAGACCGGCAACAAAATAGGCGGCGTAGAGAACGCTGCGGAAAAAGCAATTTTAGTAGGGCTGAGTTCACCCGCGCTTCCTGTTGAGGACAGAGCGGACGAGCGCAGCCTTGAAGAGTTAGGCGCGCTTTTGGAAACCGCCGGAGGCGTTTCGGCAGGCGTAACCTTACAGAAGCGCGAGAAGCCTGATCCGGGTACGTTTATCGGCACGGGCAAGGTAGAAGAGCTTGCGGAAATCCTGAAAGCCAACGAATGTTCGCTGGCGCTGTTCGACAACGCGCTTAGTCCGGCGCAGCAGAGAAATCTTGAGGACGCGCTCGGCGTGCGTGTAATGGACAGAGCGGGAATAATTCTTGATATTTTCGCGAAGCGGGCGCAGACAAAAGAGGGACGCTTACAGGTGGAACTGGCGCAGTACGAATACCTTCTGCCGCGTCTGACGCGGATGTGGACTCACCTTGTGCGGCAGACTGCAAGCGGAGCGTCGCGAATCGGAACGCGCGGTCCGGGCGAGACCCAGCTTGAGACTGACCGGCGGCATATCCGCGACAAGATAACGCGCCTGCGCGGCGAGTTGGATAAAGTGCGGAGCGTCCGTGCCACTCAGCGGCGATTGCGCGGAAAAAACGAAGTAAAGACGGTTGCACTTGTTGGATACACTAACGCCGGAAAATCGACATTGCTTAATAAACTTACCGGCGCGGGGATTCAGGCGAAAAACCGGCTGTTCGACACACTGGATACGACTACGCGGCGGCTGCGTCTGCCTGACGGCAGGGAAGTTCTGCTGTCTGACACGGTAGGCTTTATCCGCAAACTGCCTCACCAGCTCGTTGCGGCTTTCAAGGCGACTTTGGAAGAACTGACGTTTACGGATTTGATACTTCACATCGTAGACGTAAGCAATGAAGATTGGGAGCATCAGGCGGAGGTGTGCGAGAAACTTATCAATGAACTGGGCGCAAGCGGAACTCCGCAAATACTCGTGTATAATAAGTGCGACGCCGCTCCGGAAAACGTCACTTCCGGCGGTTCAGAGAGCGTAAATATTTCCGCTAAAACCGGAGAGGGACTGGACGCTCTGCTGACGAAGATAGCGGAAACGATTTGACGCGGCGATGACGAAGTTTTTAGCCGAAGCGGAAATAAAGGTGAAGCGCTCCAGATTTCTGGGGCGTGTTTGGCATTGTGAGAGCGAATCGGAAGCGTACGGGCTGGTTCAGGCAACGAAGAAAGAGTTCCGCAACGCTACTCACTGGGTGTATGCTTACGCGTTAGACGGAGGAGTATTTCGGGCGAACGATAACGGCGAACCGCCGGGTACCGCCGGGATTCCCGTACTTAACGCGCTGAGAAGCTCCGGACTGAATAATGCGGTATGTATAGTAACGCGGTGGTTCGGCGGCACGAAGCTCGGTGTAGACGGTTTGCGTCAGGCATACCGCGAATGCGCGGAAACGGTGTGCGGCGCGATAAACGCGGAGCGAGAATGAGCTGCAGCAGGTAATTTATAACTCCGATTGTGAGGTTCTGTAACTAATTGCATTCCGCTCTTTGACTGTATCGCCGTCTCGCAATACGCCGGTCAATAACGGGGAATTAACATTGTGAGCGGCTGATTTTGCGGCAACAGCCGCGTCGCTGTGATTGGCATAACAATAGCGGCATCCGTGCAGACAAGTGGCGTATTCTCCTATATCTGCGCTTGCGGAACAGTTACAGCCATCGCGCTGATTCTTGTCGCGAGGTATGTTTAATCCAAAAACCGTCCCGTCTATGCACGAAGCATGAGAGATACCAATCGCAAGTACATCACTGTCACAGCAAGCATACAACTCCAATCCATGTGACTGCGCTATTTTGAGAAACTCTGCGGCGAGCCGCATCTGTTCGTTGCGGTCGTTATGCGCCTGTAGCATCGCAATATTATGTGTAATACTTCTGTATACAACCATAAAGCTGATAGTTACGCGCCTAACGTATCCTTGTAACTCCGCGCATAGCTGTGTAAATGCGCGTATATGGTAAGCGAAATTATAACGCTCCGACAGGAAAACCGGATCATATCTCCAGCTTATCCGTTCAGCCCCGATTAAATTTGAGAGCTGTTTGAACGCTGGTATTATTACTTTGTGCTTATCCGGTATATGAGGCTCAACATCTGTGTCGTATGGAGTAATGGTAAATTGAAAAGCATACTCAAAATTACACAGCTCGTTCAAACGTGATAACATTGGGGTCGGATTTTTTGTCCAAAATATTATTCCGTCTGTAACATCCGGCGTAAGCGGTATTTTGCTTACCTGACTTGGGTTCATAGGATTGCGCGCTAATGAATAACCCTCTGATAAGCGGTTGAAGAACCATTCGCTGTAAAATGCCGGAATGTCTGTGCGCCGCGAAGCGGAAATCAACATGCGTGCCATTTCTCCTAATCATTAGTATAGTTTTTTGTGCTATAAGTATTATAACACAAAAAGGCGCATTTGTCAAGAGGGTAAATTCGCACAATCGTAAATAATTTGTGAACAACACGGAAATTAAACTTACAGGGACATTAGATTATCATTCCTGCAAGCTGTTACTATCGGTCGAGGGGTCAAGATCAATCCACAGAGCAATGACGTCCGCAGGGCTTTTTTGACTGTCTTATGACAGCGGAATAAAATTTTCCTGAACGGTGAAAAAAGTATTGACAACTGTAGAAAGGCGTGTTATACTATTTCCACTTGTGGAGTTGCGGGTGTAGTTCAATGGTAGAATCCCAGCCTTCCAAGCTGGTCGTGTGGGTTCGATTCCCATCACCCGCTCCACTTCAACAGACAGCGGAACGTGTACGGCATAAAGTTACGCGGTTGCGTGAAGGAGCCGGAACTCTCCGCTGTTTAATCTCCGGATGGTGGGTGTAGCTCAGGTGGTTAGAGCGCCAGGTTGTGGCCCTGGAGGCCGTCGGTTCAAGTCCGATCATCCACCCCAGTAATAATGAGTGCAAGTTTATGAGCGCCTGTAGCTCAGGGGATAGAGCAACTGCCTTCTAAGCCGTTGGTCGGGGGTTCGAATCCCTCCAGGCGTGCCAGCACCGGAGCGGATCACGCTGAAACCCGCAGATTTGAAATCCCAAGCGCATTGGGCTGTCGCCAAGTGGTAAGGCACCAGACTTTGACTCTGGCATCCGCAAGTTCGAGTCTTGCCAGCCCAGCCAAACTGCTTGCAGCGCAGACAAGCATTATATATGATTCAGTAGCTCAGGCGGTAGAGCACCTGCCTTTTAAGCAGGGTGTCCGGGGTTCGAGTCCCCGCTGAGTCACCAGCAACAAGCGCTAATAGGGTCAGATACGAATCGTATCTGACCCTATTAGTTTATCTTGAAGTTTCCGCAATGCGTAGCCCGTATTAACCGCAGTCTAATTTGATTTTTATTGCCCTTTAATCAGCGCGCTCACACGGGTTATCGCTTGCTGTGCATTATCAGGCGAATACTCATCTGCCTGTATCATACCGTCGAACGATGGGTTCGGCGCGGCGGATTTTTGATAGTACTCAAGCGCTTTCTCGAAGTTTCGTTCCACGCTGAATCCGTTTTCATAGAGGTTTCCCATTCGATAGTATCCGGACGGGATTTGATAGTCGCACGCAAGCTGATACCAACGTATCGCCTCTGTATAGTCCTGCTCCACTCCTAAGCCGTCACGGTAAAGGTCGCCGAGATTCACCCTCGCAAACGGATTGCCCTGTCCGAACGGATTTGGAACAGTCTCAGCTTTAAGGAGTAACCTCATCGCTTCGGCATAGTCAACGTCAACTCCCGCGCCAGTTATGTAGCGCGAAGCGAGATTGTTCAGCGCCGCTGTGTGACCGCCTTCCGCAGCGGTACGTTCCCACTTCAAGGCTTCTTTATCGTCTTGTTTTACGGCAAATCCCTGACTGTAAAGCTGGCTCAGCGTATATGCCGCATCTATATTGCCCTTGTCTGCCGCCTCACGGGCTGTTTGCGGATCAGTAAAAAATGTTCCTTGTGGCGAGGTATCCTTATCCGCATATCGGTTAAGTTTTGTAACCGCCGCCTTATAGCGGTCTGTATTTCCTATCAGAGAGACTAACTCTTTGAACGCATCGTTTGTCAGCGAAACATTCAGCAGGTTCCAGCTTGCGTTGTGTTCTGAAGTCTTAAAAGTGGTAAGCATTACGTCCTTGAATTTTTTAATAAGCGGCGAGGTGTGTACAGTGACAAATGTTCCCTGTTCAAACAATTGCGGACGAGTATCAAAAGCTATTGCGTATTCAACACCCTTTTCAAGAAGTTCCAGCGCCGCGTTTGCGTTGCCTTCGTTAGCCGCAAGCCGAGCCATAGACAAATACGCTGCGGACAGTTTGCTTGCGGCATTGCCGTAATCGCCGTCCTCATATATGAATTTAATCAGCTCCGCCGCCTTTTCGATTATGTGCATCCGTTCTTCATATGCATGCTGTAAGCCGTATTCCCTATTGCCTATGTCGGCAAGGCGCATAATTGCTATATAAAGCATATCGGTAAGTTTTTTGATATTACTGTAACATACTATTTCGTGTTCCTCTGAAGTTAAGAATTCGGGTACGATACATTCTTGCGATAACTCGACCGGTAAAAGTTTTGCGTACAATTCTTTTGCCTTGCCGGTTTCACCGAGATAGTCATAAATAGCGAGCAGTGAAACCTTAGCTCCGCCGCT
>JAITQY010000041.1 GCA_031288675.1 Oscillospiraceae bacterium
ATTATAGCACAAAGTTTCTGATTTGTCAAGAGGGTAAATACGTTCAAACGTAAACAAATTGTGAACGCCCTTTAGAAGTTACTTCCGCGCTGGCGGGAGGACAGGGGCAAGAATATATGTCATTAAGACTATTAAATTAAGGAGAGCGTGTTATGAAGAAAAAACATTTGCTATCTGCCGCGCTGGTATGCGCCGTAATCTTATCAATAGTGAGTATGCCGCTTGCAAACAGAGCGGACGCTAAAAGCACACCGAACGGGGAATATGTAGATACGGTGCTGTTCTATGTAACGAACAGCGAGGGCGAGGACATATTGTTTTCGCAGATACCTGTAACGCAGTTTGTTGCGGACGCGCCGTCACAGCAGGTGCATAATTATTCTCTGCTTGACAAGATGGTGACTACCGTACACCAAGAGGCAACGGGTTACACGGCGTATGAGTTTATCGATTACGCTCAGGCTAAGTCAACGGTTGAAGCGCTTACAGATGTGGAGCTTAGTTTTGAGGGAGAGGACACGATAGCGTTTTGGACTTTGGACAGAACGGAATACGGCGACCTTAATACGTTCTCGTGGAACTGGATGTACGGCGAGCCGCGATATAACTTCCCGCTGTTATACGAGTATTGGAACTATAGCACACAGAATTATTATGACCCTGACGGCGTTATGACGCGCGAGGAGGTTATAAACCATATTTTCGAGAATGGAGAGGAAGAGGAGATAGTTTTCTCCGCGACGGCGTTCTCACAGCGGTATATGATCACCAACGGGAAATACGATACGGGCGATTATAATATGGAGAACTTTTGGTCGCAAAGCGGGTTGCTGGACAGTGAGCGTACGGTGCGCCTTATGCTGCCGATAACAGAAGCGGAGCTTCGCAGCAAATCGTCTACGGCGATGAACAGCCGTTACTGGGGATTTGCCATCAAACTTTCAATGGATGACGCGCCGGATATAGAACCGCTGGGAGCGGTACCGCCGCCGACCGGTTATCTGACGGAGGACGACAACTATTACTATCTTAACCTGACCTGCGCAGACCCTGAGGCGCAAATTTACCTTAATCCGTTTACGCAAAGCTCCGGATATATGCCGGCGCGGCTGCACGACCAGAGCGATCCGTATGCTATCCCTAAATCAAGCGTAACGAACGGCATATTCACGATGAAAGCTCACTCGGTGCGCGACGGCTATACAGACGCGGGAGTGGTGACGCTGACGCTTACGGCAAGCGAACAATCGCCGGCCGCCGTTGCTCCGGAAAGCTATATCACAGGGCAGGGAGACCTTGAGCTTGACCTTGTTTACGATTCTGGTACGGACGCGGAGGGATGGGCAAGCGGTCTTAGCGTGAAAGTTAACGGAAATACCGCAGCGTTTAATTTAGCGGAGGATAAGCTATATATTGACGGAGACGTCTTTAGCTCTGCGGGGCGGTATACCGTTTCGCTGGAAAGCCCGGGATACTCGCCGCAGACGCTTTACGTGAACGCCTATTACGCCGCGCCGGAAATCGCTTCGGTTTCAGCGAAATTCGGAGCCGCGCTGAACATTGACTTCAGTGACGTGACGTATCAGAACGGAGCGTCGGTAAGGATCAATAACATAGCAGTACCCGCGAGTTATCTTGACCGTACAGCTGAAGGCAGAATAACAATTAAAAATAATTATTATGAATACGCAAGCACTGTGTTTGCGGCGCCGGGCGAATATACGGTAAGGATAACTAATTCCAATTACTGGCCTCAGACTAAGGACGTAAGCGTGACGCTTTATGAGGAAGACGCGGCGGTAATTACTACCGAGCCTGTGACCGGAGTTCCGGGCGGAACGATTACGGTTCCGGTTATGATTTCGGGCAATCCAGGCTTTGCCGGATTCAGATTTACGGTGAGTTATGACGAAAGCAATCTGACGCTGACAAGCGCGGTAAGAGGCTCAATGATAAGCCCGTATACCGACGACGCGATATATATGGCAAACCTTAACACGAAAATAATAGCGTTCGCAAGAGCGTCCAATGTCACCGCTGACGGCGGCGAGCTGCTGAGACTGACATTTGACGTTGCGCCCGGCGCTCCGGAGCAGGAGTATACGGTTAATCTGGCGCTTTATGGCAATGACCCGAGGGAGTTTGTCAACGCGGCGGGTGAGAATATTCCGGTGCGCTTTGAACACGGAGATTCGGAGCCGGAAATTGTCGCCGGAGATACTAACGGGGACGGCGCAATCAACGGGCTTGACTTGATAAGACTTAACCAATTCTTAGCCGGCACGGTGCAACTGACGGAAGAACAATTGCTTGCGGCTGACGTAAACGGTGACGGTACGGTGAACGGATTTGATTTTGTATGGCTTACCAAACTGATTAGCGGAGCAATTTAGCAGGTTGGGTTGATACAGTAACTGTTACGTTTAGTGCAGGCGTTACGGAAAACGATTGCGGTTCGGGATAGGTACCATCCGGGATAGCTAAGCTACTATGTGACATGTGTACAAAGCGAAGTTAATAAAAAATCTTAATGGAGGTAACAAATGAAAGGTAAGAAGCTAACATCCGTATTGCTGGCGATAGCGTTATTGCTGTCTTTGCTGACGCCGTCCGCAGTTTTTGCGGGCGCGGCAGGAACAGCGGTAATTACTGCCGGCGAAGTTGAGGTTGATACCGACGCGTCCACAGTGACGGTACCGGTATCTATAGAAAACAATCCGGGTTTTATGTTTGGATGCTGGGATATTTCATATGATACGGTACGGTTCACACTGAGCGGCATTACAGCAGGCGAAGTACTGACTACGGCAACAGTGGGAAATAACATATCCGGAAACGTTGCGCAGTATTTTGATATGAGCAGCAATATTAACGGCGACGGTAAGCTGTTTGATTTGGTATTCACAATTAACGACGCGTCGGCTGTGAACGCAAGTCCGGTATCTTTGGCAGTTCGCAGCGGTGATCCCGGAAATTTAGTAAATAGTACTCCAGAAGTCGTACCGGCAACTTACACGGCAGGAAGCATTACCATTACTGCCGCGACAGATCCCAATGCTCCGGTACAGGACGCAAACGGGTATTATCTTATCGGCAATGCAGAGCAGTTTATGTGGTTTGCAGATCAGGTTAATAACCAAGCTAACCTGACGATAAAGGTAAAGCTTACCGCTAACATTGACCTTACAGGAGAGGGCAACTGGGCGGAGCATTCTATTGGTACATGTACCAATAACACCTCAAAAAGTGAGACGCAGTACGGCGGCAGCGGCGTACCGGCGTATATAAATCCTTTCAAGGGGATTTTTGACGGAGACGACCATACTGTTACTTACGCGATGAGCTATTCGGGAAGTTACAGTTCCAACAGGGGACTATTCGGTATCGCGATTGACGCGGTCATTAAAAATGTAACCGTTGAGGGAGGCGTGAATAACCCGAACTCTTATGGAATCACGGGCGGCTCGGTTGTAGGCTGGGCGGCGAACACCACTATCGAAAACGTTGTTAACAACGCGGCTTTTCAGGGCGGCGGCAGTAACACGACGAGTTATTTCGGCGGTATAATAGGTAAAGGATACAGTGTTAGGCTGACCGACGTCGAAAACAATGCCAGCGTACACGGCGGCAATCCTACCGGCGGCATTGCCGGCGCGCTAAAGGGGAACTCTGTGGTTAGCAATGCCGCTAACAACGGAGAGATATTCGGCGGTACGAATACAGGCGGTATAGCCGGTACGGCAGAAGGAAGCACTACTATTGGCACTTCCGTGAACACCGGAGTAATTAATGCCGGCAGCGGAAGCGGCGGAGGAATTGTCGGCGCTACCTATACCAGTACGGTAGTAATTACTAACGTTGAGAACAGCGGAGACGTTTTGACTACAGCTACCGAAAACTATGGTAACAACATAGGCGGAATTGTCGGGATGATGAACGGCGGTACTATTGTCAATGCTGTAAACAGCGGAAACATCACCGCGACGAACAATGATACGAGCGCAAATTCCGGCGGCGCGGGCGGTATCGCGGGTATCATTTATGACGGCTCGGTAACTAACGGAGACAACAGCGGTACTGTCACAGGTACGCTGAATAACCTCGGCGGAATCGTCGGTAATTACAGCGCCGGAGGAACAGGTATTGCTGACTGTGACAATACCGGAAATGTAATCGGAACATCAACCAAACGTGCGCACGTTATCGGAGGGGTTATCGGCTACGCCGCTGACCTTGACAGAGTTTCTAACAATACATTTCTTACCGGCACTGCGGCGCTTGGTATTGGCAATATAGCTTACACGGATGACAATGTTCTTGAGGTCAATGGCAGCACTCCGTCAGACCCCGCGGTTTGGGACGGCGTTACTATTGACGTAAGCTGGTATAACGATATAGATACTGAGTTTACGCTTACAACGGCGGCTCAGTTCGCCGGATTTGCGGCTATCGTGAACAACAAGCAGGCAGTGTCGGCGGCTGGCGCGGTAACAGGAACAAATCCTGCGATACCTGCGGACGACTTTGCGGGCAAGACGGTCAAGCTCGGCATTGACGTTGACCTTGGCGGAGTAGAAGAATCTGCCGGCAGTATTGAGGGTACAACATATACGGCTCCGGTGTGGAGAGGTGTTCAATGGACGCCTATCGGGAGCTATACCTCAAGCACCACGGAAAACAGCAACGGAGTTTCCGGGCGTCCGTTTAAGGGAACGTTCGACGGGCAGTTCCATAAGATTTCCGGAATGTACGTTTACTATGCAGGGAGTTCTTATGACAGCGATGACGCTAATGGTAAATCGTTATTCGGCGACCTTGGCAGGGATGGATTAGTTAAAAACGTTATCGTTGCATCCGGCTATGTGCGCGGCGCGAGGTTTACCGGCGGTGTGGTCGGACGCAACTGGGGACACATTGAAAGTTGCGTCAACTATGCGACAGTTGAAACCACCGGTTCGCGAAGCGGCGGCGGTATCGCTGGCGTAAACTATAACAATGGCGCTGCATGGACGCCGTATATAAAGGACAGCGCAAACTTTGGATTGATTGCTACCGGCGATCAGGCAAATCCCGGCGGAATCGTCGGCGATAACGAGGGTACAGTTTATAACAGTTATAATGCTGCTAAAGGAGTTCATAAATCCAATCCAAATAGTTATGCGGCGGGCGGAATCGTTGGCGGAGGGAGAGCAACCGGTACAGTTGTAAATTCATGGTCGCTTAATGAGGCAGGCTATCCTACGCGAATTTTCGGAAAGAATACGACTATCCCATCCGGAAGCGGATTCAAAACTCTTGAAGAAATTCAGAGCGAAGAGTTTGTTGCCCAGCTTGGATTCAAGTGGGTTTTGGACAGCGTAACCGGATATCCGATGCCGTGTGCGCCGGCAGGCGACAATACGGAGCTGCTCGCGCTGATTGCGGCAGCCCAAGCCCTTGACGCGGCTAATTACACTGCGGCAAGCTGGACGGCTGCGGCAATAGCAAACGCGATTACGGCGGCGCAGGCGGTCGCGAATAAGAACGACGCGACTCAGGGCGAAATAAACGCGGCGATAAACGCGCTGTCTGCCGCGATAGACACGCTTGTAGCCGCAAAGTGGGACGGAAACATTGACGTTAGCTGGTATAACGATACCGACACGGAGTTCCATATCTCCACTCCGCAGGAGTTCGCGGGACTTGCGGCAATTGTCAACGGCACATATAATATTTACTCAACCGGAACTAATGTGACGCAAGTAACCGGCGACGATAACCACGACAAGATAGTGTACTTGAGAAATAACACTGTTTCTCCCCCTTATATCTATGGTGCGGACGACTTCCACGGAAAGACCGTTTACATTGACGCGGATTTGGATATGGGCGGCGTCTATGACGAACAGGCTGGAACTTGGAGCGGTCCTAACTATATGCCTATAGGCGGACAGTATCAGATGAACACTGCTGACACGGGCACTCTAATAGGCTCATCGTTCTGCGGAACGCTTGACGCTCAGGGTCATACGATTGCAAATATCTATTGTGAGCGCTGGGTTTCAACCTTTGCTAACGGTCAGTCTATCGGACTTATCGGACGCTTGGGCGTACACGACAGCGAGGCGACGCTGTATGAGCGCACTTACAATCCGTCAGTGCGTAACGTGATAATTACCGGATATATCTCCGGCAATAGAAGCGTCGGCGGAATTGTCGGTAAGATGGGCAAGACGGCTTATAACTACAGTCCGCGTCCGGACGGCGCGGTAGGCGGAATCATTGAAAACTGCGTTAACTATGCCCATGTGAATGCCACTGACGCTAAGGGCGGCGGCGGAATTGTCGGAGCCGGCTGGAACGGCGGTTATGTTAAGAACTGCATCAACTACGGCAGAGTTGAGCATAAATATAGTAATGCCAGCGGCGGTATCGTCGGATCTGCGGAAATTAAAATTATCAACAGTATTAACTTCGGGTTAGTCACGCAGTCAAGCGGAACATCGGCGGCTATTGCAAGCAATAACGGCGGCGCTTCCGCGGAAAACTGCTATTGGCTTACCGGAAGCGCTGACGCTGGCGGCTATAACATGGCTGCGGGGCTTACGGTCAAAACGGCTGATGAATTAGCCGACCAGGCTATCCTTGCAATTCTGAACAGTAACAACGGCGATTTTAAGTTCGGCAATGACGGCAAACTTACGCTGTACTTTGTTGACGCGGTTGAGAAAGCCGGTCTTAAATCGCAGATAACGGCAGCCGGAGCATACATTGCAGATTCCAGTTACACAGAAGCCAGCCGTAACGCGCTGCAAGATGTAATTGACGCGGCGAACGCGGTCGTCATAGACGGTTCGGTCGATCAGAACACTGTTGATCTCGCGGCGGATGCAATCCTCTCGGCAATTGACGCGTTAGAGCTTGTCACCAACTCCTACCTCTTCACGTTGGGTGCGGATGGTGAGGTGAAGGCAGGGGAAGAGTTGAGAGTGAAGCTGAAGCTGAGCAGTGAGAGTGAGAGCGTGGCAAGCTGGTGGAGCGCGTGGGTGGAGTACGACGCGGAAGTGCTGGAGTACAAGGGCGTAACGACAGAGGCTGCGGAGAACGACGCGACAGCTGGAGTAGTGAAGCTGGTTAAACTTGGCACAAATGACGATATAGATACTACAGGTGAGGGAACGGTAGTGGCGGAGCTTACGTTTACCGTGAAGAGCGGCGCAACGGCGGCAAGTACGGAGATAAGTGTTAATCCGCTGAAACTGGAAGCCGGCAAGGCAGCGGAGGGTTCCGGAGTTAACTCTACTGCGGCGTTAGCCGGAAGTCCCGCGGCGGTGACAATCGTGTACGAGTATGGTATACAGCTGCCTGCGGAGGCAACGGACATTGGCGGAGTAGATGACTTATCCAATAACTCCGGAACAGCGGTGAAGGGAAGGGACGTAACGTTTAAGCTTCCTGACGCCGGAGGAGATAACGAGTATACAGTGACGTACAGCGTGGACGGCGGAGCAGGGACAGAGATAACGCCTAACAGCAGCGGAGTGTATACGATACCCGGCTCGGCTGTAACGGGAGCAGTAACGGTAAGCGCGGTGAAGACCGCGAAAGGGACGGTAAAGCTTATCAGCGAGGAGGATTTCCGCGGTATACCGGCAGATAAGCAGGTAATGGTGTTCGTACCGGCAGTGAAGGATGATAGCAAGACCTATCTGTTTGACGGAGAGGCGATGTACTGGTCTTCTAAGTACGAGGAAGGTTCGTTCGTGTATATCATAGACGCGGAGCTTACCGGAGTACAGGCGAAAGCGCTTATCACGACCGCTGATTCGGGAACGAACGTAAGTATCAGCTATAACGGAGACGTTAACGGAGACGGAGAGTTCAAGGTTCAGGACGCGCAGCTTGCGTACGCACTGTACAACGGCAAGTATGACAGTGAGAGTACGAGAGGGTTGGTAAGCGACCTTGACCGGTTGAGAGCCGACGTTAACGGAGACGGTACAGTAGATACGCAGGACGCGAGAGCGATACTGGTGATCGCGCTCAGCTGAATTGACGCAAGAGTAACACAGCCCCTCCGCGCTTTGCCGCGCGGAGGGGGTTCGCCCTCTTTAGTGAGGCGCAGGTAACAACAGGAAAGAGAGCCAGCTTATGACAAGAAAACTTATTTCCGCACTGTTAGCGGTACTGATTTTGACGTCCGTATTATCCGTTGCGGCGTTAGCTGAAGACAAGAGCCGGACGTTTGAGTTCGTGCTTAGTTCCGGCGGAGAGACTGAGGTGACGGCTGAACAGGGAGCGGTAATAACCGTGCAGTTCACGCTCAAAAACACCGGAGCGGAGGGAAACTACCGGCTGTACGCCGTGCAGAACGAGATAACCTATGACGGTTCGGTGTTTGAGTTAGTGCAAGGCAGTATTGAGTTGTCTGACGATGCTGTACAGTATCTGACGGGGGTATCGGTAGAATATAATACCGGCACGCGCGATGTTGAGGGTACAAACCTGAAGCGCGTACTGTTCAGCTGGTATTCACAGAAACTGAACGGCGACGAAGTTCCCGCGTCCCTGTATATCGGAAGCTTTAAGCTCAAAGCGCTTAAAGCAGGAACGGGAACGATAGAAAACGCAAACAATTTCGTGACTACGCAGGACGGACAGGAGCACTACGCTTCAACCGAAACCGCTCTGACGTTTACAGTCAAAGGCGCGGACACCTCCGGAGGAGGATCCGGCGGCGGCGGTGGCGGAGGAGCGCAGGAACCTCCTGCGTCAACTGTTCCGTTGCCTGATACAGCAGTTAAGCTGATAGGTTCAGCAGACGGTCTCATTCCCGATTCCGCAGTTTCGCAAACCCAAAGGTTCCGTGACATAGGTACAGACCACTGGGCGTACAACTACATTGAGTATCTCTCCGCTATGGGATATGTAAACGGCAAACAGGAAGGTCTGTTCTTCCCCTCTGACTCTATAACCCGTGCGGAGTTCGTAACCATACTTGCGCGTATGAGCGGAGAACACATTCCGGACGTCACAGTCTCCCTATGGACTGACGTGCCTGCCGGCGCGTACTACGCTTCCTCTGTAGCGTGGGCGGCTGAAGCTGGCATAACGCTCGGTACGGGTGACGCCGAGTTCTCTCCCAACCGCAGCATTACTCGTCAGGAGATATGCGCTATGATAGTACGCTTCGCCTCTTACCTCGGATACGGTTTCGCGGAGCTCTCTCCGGCGCAGTCCTTCTCCGACGATTCCGAGATCGCCCTCTGGGCTAAGCCAAGCGTCCTCACACTCCAAAAAGCTAACCTCATCTCAGGATTCTCCGATTCCTCCTTCTCACCCAACTCCCCAGCCTCACGCGCACAATCCGCTAAAATCCTTTCCCTTCTTGATTTCTCAATATCGCAATAGACGAGTAACACTTAAATAAAGGAAAATGAAAAATCGTATTTTACAATTTGTGGTTATACTGGCGGCGGCTATAATAGCGTCGTTAGTATTGCCGGTTTCCGCGTCAGCCGTTGATGAGGAAGCGGAGAACGGGCTTGCAGCCGATACGCTCACAATAAGCGTTGGTTACTTCGGAGGTCCGTATCACGAGGTCAAGATTTTCATTGCGGACGAATTATGGGCAATGAACGTCGTATATGCCGACTATACGTTTATCGACAATATGCCGAGCGTTGTCATTGATCACGTTGCGGGAGTTACGCTGGCGGACATTTTGGAAGCGGCGGGGGTTGACTTAAATAGTGTGCAGAGCTTTAACTTTTGGACGAAGGACAAAACCGGCGATTATTATACATCCCTGACTAAAACTTACCTTATTGATACGCCGCGATATTGCTATTACAGCTTGCCGGACAATTTTGACTATGACACAGGCGCGGGTAATGAGCTTGCTGCCGCCGACGCTGTATGGACGCCGACAGTTATCGCGCTTGCCGACGACTGGAACCGCGCCCTTGCCGGAGCAAGTTTTGGCAGTGATTACCTGAATTTGAATACCTCCACGCGGTTTCGGCTGATTTTCGGACAGACGAACGCATACGAGCGTACCGCGTCAAACAGCGCGAAGTGGATATATTCTATTGAGGTGACACTCGGCGGCGCGCCGGTCGAAGAAGCGGATGAGCTGCCGGATGGCACGGTAGGAAGCATATTCCGCAGCGAGGACGCTGGAAGTTCGCAAGGCACGGAATCAACGGATTCCGAACAAACGCAGGTTACAGCCGAACCCGTAACGGATACGCAGGCTGTACCGGAAGCGATAGCGGAAATAGCGGCGGAAACCGCTGCTAAGCCCGTTACGCTCGGATATGAAATCAAACCTGCCGCTAAATCCAAAAGCGATAATGGCGGAGTTCAGCAATGGCGCAAGGATGAGATGTCCGACAGTGCGGAAGCTCTTCCGGAGGTTAGACAAGACGCTCCGGTTGCGGAGGCGGGAGTGATAGCGGCTATTCTGCTGATTTTAGGTATGACTATGCAGATAATAATTAACAGGGAAAGGCTCTGAATAAAATGAAGCGCATATTTTCGATTTTTCTTGTAATTGCCCTGATGATTGCGGGAATAAGTGTTTTGCAAATTAATCAGGCAGACGCCAAAACGCTTAGCTCTGCGAAAGGGGAGAATATATTTGTCTATGCGGCAAATCCGGATAGTCAGCCGGTGCTTATTAAAGTTTTGAAACTTGACGAACTTAAAGCTCTCGCGCACGGACAGAAAAGCGGGCAGAACTATTACATCAGCTCTACTGATAACTATCCTACCACGCAGTATTGCGAGGCTCGCGGAATCACTGTTCCGGAGCTTTTAGCTTACGTCAAAACCGTTACAAATGTTGCCGGAGCGGAAACCCTGACGTTCTCCGGCGGCGATACAATTCGGCTGATGGCGACAGACAGTTACGGTAACTACAACCGCAGCTGGACATACGATACTCTCTACGGAACGCCTCGCTACTACTTTGAGGGTTTATTCGGCGCGTGGAAAACCGCGTGGGAAGTGTCCGCCAGCGACGCGAAGACTGCGGTAACGCTTACGGAATACAATTCCGCTTACCGCGATTCCGACCCGTTTTACAAGGACAAGCTTGCCGTATTTAACGGAGGAGTTAAAACGGAGCCGGTACTTGCAACGGAGTCTTTCTCCGGACGTACAACAACGGACACGCTTATAGCGTCTACGGAAATCGGCATATCCGACTATATTGCCCGAAACGGCGGAACTGTTGCCGGCAGTCTGAAAGACGACATGACCGACGCAACCGCGCTGCGTCTCGCGCTTCCGATGACTGAGACAGACCTGTTTGTTTCAAACAGAACGGCGTTCGACAATTTCAAATGGATATATAACATTCAGTTCGTTGGGAAAAGTTCTGTACGACCGCTTGGAACAGTTGCGGAACCGGCAGTGAGCGCAAATGTTTCCGGCGATACACTGACTTTTACGGTTTCCTGCGGCACGGATGGAGCAAGCATTTACTACAGCTTTGACGGCGCGCCGCAGATACCTTATAACGCGCCTGTGGCTGTTAATACTGCCGGCCGCGACCTTGCCAAAGACCCGGTGACTTTTTATGTGACTGCGGTCAGGGAGGGTTACAGCGACGCCGGGATAATCAGCGTAAAATATCCGGGACTTGCGCCGTCATTCAAAACCGTATACAGCGCGATGAGCGGGACTGACGTGGTGTTTGCGCCGGCGGAGAGCGTAAAATCTGCAGACTGGAGCGCGTGGACGGGTAAACTGCAATTCGTCACAATCAAGAAACCGAACTCGCCCGGATATGTCAAAGTAGAACCCTCGAAATATACGGTTACTGAGTTAGAGTTCCGAATCAGCAGTTCTGAATTTACAGAGTTCGGCGCATACAGCGTTATCTTCCATTCCGCAGGATATGCGGATAAAAGTACAAGTATCACCGTCAAGCAAGCAGCGCCGGATATACGATTAGCTGAACCTGCCGCAGCCGGAGAACCGCTGACCTTTACGTTCGGAGATGAGAACTACAGAGCCGGAACGGCGCTTTATGTTACTCCGCCGGACGGTAAACAGATTATGCTGACCTCCGCTAAAATTGACACGTACATTCCGGAATTGCCCGGGGATTATATATTCAGCTTTGTGAACAACAAATACGAGCCGGGCGCGGTTGAAGTTGCCGTAACTATTCCTGACGGCGGCATTCCGTTTGTTACACGCGGTGAGTTTGTAGAACGCTATTTTCCGGCAGGAGAGCTTCGCGGCTATGAAGACGGAAGTCTAAGGCTCGAAAGTCCGATTACACTTGGGCAAATCGCGATAGTTCTGTCACGCGCAAACGGTATTCCGGAAACTGAGGCATGGGGTTGGGCGGTGAAACAGGGATATTTTAATCAGTCGGCGAATCTCAAAGCTTATATAACGCAAGACGAAATTACACAAATATTGGAGAAATACAATGCTGACAGAACAACTTAGCTCCGTTCTGCGCGCGGTGGCAAGCGCGCTGAACGTACCCGTAATGATCGTGCTTATCCTGCTGATGGCGGCGACGGTATTCCTTTTAGGAACGCTTATCGCGGAGATTTTTACGCATAATAAATCACTTGCAAAGCGCCGGTCACAGCAGCTTGCCAGAGTACGCGGAAGACAGCTGACCGCTCCGGCGGAAGGTCTTGCCGTTTCGCTTGTCAGGGACGAAAAACGCCGCTGTGAAGGTATAGTAAAGCTGACGGACGGTATCGCGAAACTTGGACCGATGTTCGGATTGCTGGGAACGCTGATACCGCTTGGACCCGGCATAATCGCGTTGGGACGCGGCGACACATACACGCTGTCGCTGTCGCTTCTAACAGCGTTTGACACGACTATCGCGGGACTTATTGCCGCCGCCGCCGCGTTTGTGATTTCCGGAGTGCGCAAGAAATGGTACGGCAAGCATATTGCAGTCCTTGAGGCGGAAATGGAGGCGCTGCTTGATGAGAAAGAGTAGATTCGGCGCGGAGATATTCGCGGACGGCGAAGCGGTCAACCCGATGGACGGGGTAGCGAACCTTGCGGACATAATGCTTGTGCTTGCCTGCGGACTTATGCTTGCGCTTGTAATCAACTGGAACGTCAAAATCACGGCGGAAGAACCGGTAGTGAGTAAGGAAACGGAATATGAAGAAATTGAACCCGCAGACGGAGGAGAAACAGGTGAAGTCAACTCGGACGGTTATACCGAAGTTGGCGTCGTTTACCGCGATCCGGAGAGCGGCAAGCTGTATCTTGTTACTAACGGCGATACTGCCTCTGCTGAGCGGCTGCCAGCCGAAGATTGACCTGACCGGTTATGGCGGTATGTCTATTACCGTAGCCGGACTGACTGATGAAGAGTTCATAGTTACGCCGGATGAACTTGCGCAGCTGGAACTTGTGACCCAAAGCGCGACCGGAGCGACCGCAAAAGCCGGAACTGTAAAAGCCACAGGTCCTACGCTTAAAACGTTTATTGCAAGCTATGGCAAAACTCCGGAGGATTTCAAACTTGTGCGGTTTACAGCCAAAGACGATTACCGCGTTACGCTTCACGAGAACGGTATCCAAAACTGGGATGTAATACTCTCAATCTCGCCGTTGGCGGAAAAGGAGCAGCCGTTGCGTCTGCTTATCCCTCAGGCTGAAAGCGGACAGTGGATATACGGGGTAGTCCGAATAGAATTTGAGTAAGATAATCAAGTGAGGGGATTGCCCCTCACTTGTTTTGCGTTAATCTTCTTCGTCACCGACGCCGTTCATAATGGAGTTTGCTTTGCTCATAGCGGAATTGATAATCCCATTTATACCGCCGTTTCCGGAAAACGAAAACGGATTGCCGTTTTTATCTGTTCCTCCTCCGCCATAGGTGTGGGTGTTCTTCGGCTGCTTTTTCGGAGCAGGATCACCTGTGACCTTTTCGTCGGCAAACATCGCTTTGGCAAGGTTGGCGATCGCTGAAGGACGGTCATCGAAACCGCTTACGCCTTCAATCGTTTTGATTGTGTCTGCGGCAACTCTGAACGCTATTAGTTTCTGGTCGTGTTTCGGACTGATGTCGTCCCACATTTTTTGAAGAAATTCTATCAGTCTTTGGTTAGTGGTTTCCCGCGCGAGTACAACGCTTGGCATACCTATTATGCCCTCTTTGTTTTCAGACGCGACTTTCCACGCATCTAAGGTGTCTTTAAGATGAGCGGTATCGGCTATAATTTTGTCAATGCGGAGCAAAATATCCGCCGCAGTGACCGTATTTGCACCGTTCTGAACCTCAGCGTTAGTGTTTATGTTTTCGTTCATTGTTTCGTCCTCCGATAAATTGATGTTATCCGGCGGACGCGTCAGGCATATTCGGGTGTCGTCTATGAAACGCGCCCTGCCGTGTTTTACAAGCCCCTTAGCCCGTTTGAGGTAGGTTGTTCCATATTCATTGCCGAATTCGTCAAGTACAATAATGTTTTTTGTTATGGGTGTCACCCCCTTGTATTGAAGATCCGCGCGAGCCGTCAGTTTTTTGTTATGGGTGCCGTCCCCGATGCTCACACGAGCATTATAGCATATATCTAAAATTTGTCAATAAATTTTTAGCTTTGCCACGGGCAGGCGGAACCGATGCACTCCCGATTGCGGGGGCTGAACTCACAGATGATATTAGGAGCGGGGAGGTCGGCTAAGCCTTGCTCGCGCAGGAACAGGGTCGTTTCGCGTACAGCGATACCGAGATTGCGCTTACAGCAGCGGATGTCGCTGACATCGGCGATAGCGTTAAGGCAGCGTGCGGTCAGGCGGTTGCAGAGACCTCCGCCTTTCAAGGGCGTGGAGCCGAGTACGGAGCTGAGAAAAACTCCCGCGCCCAGCGCGGCTCCGCATGCTCCCCAATATCCGCACGTACCGCCAGGAATCCGTATGCCGCGCTTTTCTATTACTTCCAGCAGCTTAGGTAAGTATGAGCGCTTGTTCTTGTAGTTGCAATATGCCGCGGCGAGAGCAAAACCGACGATAACATGATGTTCCGGTCCGTGCATTTGTACCGCCGGAGTGCGGATGATTTCCAAGGCGATCTCCCACGGGTCAGTACTGTCCGCACGCATACATACAGCACGCGCGAGCGCAACCGCGCCTCCGCTGTGACATGTATCGCATACAAAGTGACCGCGAGCGCAAGCGGTTTCAGTCTCGTGAACCGCTCCGCATACGGAACATTTCAGCTTACGCGAGGATTTGTGATACCTAATCGGCGCGCCACAAATCAAACAGCCCATAAGATGACCTCCTTGTTTAGTCGGTAGTCTATAGTCGTGAGTAGACAGGGGACGGGGGACGCGGAGAAGTGGTAAGTTGCAAATGGCAAATTGGAAATTAGGACGGGGGAGCGCCCTGCAGGGGACGAGAGATACGGCGGGCGAGCGATGCTCGCCCCTACGAAAAACGAGACAGTCAGCAGTCGTTAGTCGAGAGGGGATGGGAGATGCGCCCTGCGGGGGATGTTAATCATTAAATATTAATCACTAATCATTACGCAAGTATTATAGCATAAAGTTTCTGGTTTGTCAAGAGATTATTTGCGTGCAAACGTAAATAATTTGTGAACAAGGCGAGGTTAAGGATGCTTAACGCAAAGCGGACAAAATAAAAGGACGGGGTTTAACCCGTCCTACGGCGTTACCGCGTTCTGCCTTATTTTACACGCTAACGCCCTAACCTGCGCGGATGGTTCCTTTGAAATTTGAAGGATGCACTCGATTCGCTTTAACGCCATAACCTGCGCGAATGGTTCAGGGAGCGCGAATACTTTCTGTGTCACGAGGGCTTAACGCCTTAACCTACGCGGAAGGTCCGATACGCACTACGCGAAGTTTAAGATCCATAAAAAAGTTCGGGTAAGTGCTGGCAACAGGAGGCTCTGTATTCCTATAAGCAATTGTCAGCTCGTCGCCCGCAGCCAGCGTATCAATAACGCTGCTTGCAAAATTAGTACGTACCCAGTTCGGATACTGAGAGTATCCTCTGGCGCTCTCTACGCTGCCTTCAAGCGGCTGACCGTTTTTCAGCACGCAGAATTCTGTATAGTAGACTACCGGAGTAGGATAATATATTCCGTTAAAACCATAGTTAAGAGAATAGCTTACATCGTAATCTCCCGGCTGCACAATAATTATCCTTGCTTCGTCGGGCTGCATTTCCGGAACGATATAATCAACATTTTGGCGCGGCATTTCTTCGTTAATCATTGATGAAATCTCAGTGTTCCAGTCATCCTGAAGTACGATGGATATATCACAGCCGTCACAGCTATACAGCCCTCCGTACGCGGTTATGGGGGAAGTTCCAGCCGGACCTTGTGGACCAGTTGCACCGGCTGGTCCCGGAGCTCCCGGTGGTCCGGGTATAACGCAAGCGCAATTGCTGACGCAGTTATTTTTATAATTATATCCGCAATACATTTATAGTACCTCTTTTTTTATTTATTGGCTCAATGTTTTAGAGCTATGCCATATTATGCTGATACCTAATGTTGTGTGACAGAAACAGGATGCGGTCAAAAATATTGCATAAATAAAAAACTCTTGCGTTTTGGCGTTTGGTATATTATACTTATCAATTAGGCAATTATCTAAAAGAACAACAGACACCGGAGGCTGAAATGGAAAAGAAGAAACGCAGATTAAATGTCGTAGACATAGTCGTTATCGTCGCGGTGGTCGCGGTGATTGCAATAATCGCACAGCGCTATCTGTCACGTCCTGAAACGGGCTTTGTGGAGACCGCGCGAATTGAGTTTGAAGTAACCGTAATCGGCGTGCAGGAAAGCATCGCGGACTTTGTGGCAGGCGATAACTATCCGGCGCAGATGATTTCCGCCAACTCATACGTTAACGGGTGGGTGGAGAGCGCGCCGACCGTAGCCAACGCGGAAGCCGTCCATGAGCAGTTAAAGCTCGGCGAGCAAACCGTAAGGGTAACGCCGACCCAGCCGTTCAAGACTGTGACGTTTAAGTGCTACGCGGTCGTTCCCGCCGCAGACGCGGCGACGCAGCTCGGCACGCAGGAGATACGTATCGGGCGGACATTCACCGTTAAGACACTGAATACAGAGCTTACGGGGATGATTACAGATTATAAACGTATCACCGGCAAAGACGCGCAATAGATGAACACTCTTTACCGAGTAACCGGCAGCGCGAAGATTTCGGATAATATCTTTTCGCTCGTGTTCGACGCTCCGGCAATTGCAAAGCGTGCCGTACCGGGTCAGTTCGTACACATTGACTGCGGTTTACCGCTGCGCCGCCCGATTTCCATATGCGACATAGAGGGTTCATTCGTCAAAATCGTGTTTGAGGTCAAAGGCGTCGGAACAACGCGGCTTGCGGAGCGCAAACATGGAGATTTGATTGACGTGTTAGGTCCGCTCGGAAACGGATTTCCGGAGGTATCCGGCAGAGTTTTGCTCGCCGGCGGAGGGATAGGCAGCGCGCCTCTGCTATACGCCGCCGTGCGGAGCGGAAAGAATTGCGGAGCAGTATTAGGGTTTGCCGGCGCTTCCAAAGCGATACTCACGGAGGAATTCGCCGCCGTGTGCGGCAGCGTTCAAATTGCCACAGCAGACGGTTCGCTGGGGCATAAGGGCTTCGTTACTGATTTGATTACTTCAGACGGAGACTATTCGGCGATTTTCGCCTGCGGACCGCGCCCTATGCTTAAAGCTGCGGTTGACCGCGCAAACGAACTTAACATACCCGTCTACGTTTCTATGGAGGAGCGTATGGCGTGCGGAATCGGAACATGCCTTGTGTGCGCGTGCGCCGCCGAAAACGGCGGGTATAAGCGCGTATGCTGTGACGGTCCGGTATTTACAGGAGGCGAAATCAAATGGTAAACTTCGCCGGAATCAGCTTCAAAAATCCCGTAACGCTCGCTTCCGGAACCTGCGGTTTCGGGCGTGAGCTTTCGGAATATTCCGACCTGTCAGAACTCGGCGGAATCTGCACCAAAGGGCTGACGCTTCACCCGCGCGCGGGTAATCCCGCGCCGCGTTCCGCAGAAACGCCTGCCGGTATGCTGAATTCCGTCGGACTTCAAAATCCCGGGATTGACGAGTTTATAAAGACGGAGCTTCCGTTTATGCGGACGCTCGGTACGAGGATAATCGCGAATTTCAGCGCGGCAAGCGTTGAGGAATTCGCGCTGTGCGCCGCTAAACTCGCGGACAGCGGAGTTGATATGTTAGAGGTGAACGTCAGCTGCCCGAACGTCAAAGCGGAGGGGCTTGCGTTCGGCACTTCTCCGGACGCGGTCGCGGCGGTAACGTCGGCGGTCAAATCAGCGGCAGGAAATGTGCCTGTAATGGTAAAGCTCTCACCGAATGTTACAGACATCACGGCGATTGCCAAAGCTGCGGAGCAATCGGGCGCGGACGCGCTTTCGCTGATAAATACGCTGCTGGGAATGCGCTTTGATTTGCGCTCCGGAAAACCTATATTAGCCAACGGAACCGGAGGTTTATCCGGTGCGGCGATATTCCCCGTTGCACTCAGAATGGTATATCAAACCGTGAACGCGGTAAGAATACCAATACTCGGATTAGGCGGAATCAACTCCGCCGATGACGCGCGCGAAATGCTGATTGCCGGCGCGTCGCTTATCGGCGTGGGTACCGCGCTGTTCCGCGACCCAGATATTGCGGGGAAGATTGCGAGAGAGATGAAGGATAGTCGTGAGTAAACAGTCTACAGTCGGCAGTGGACGAGGGAACGCGGGATAGGAAATAGGCGTTAGGAGACGAGAGATAGTCGGTAGGTATTAGTCGTGAGTAGATAGTGGACGGGAGTACGGCGGGCGAGCGATGCTCGCCCCTACGAAAACGGCAAAAAATTTAGAGGCAAGCCACAATGGCGAGATAGTAGGCAGTCGAGAGGGGACGAGGGGAACGGCGGAGGAATTGCAAGTTGCAAATGGCAAATTGAAAATTAGGATGAGGGAAACAAGAGCCGTTAATCATTAACTATTAATCACTAATCATTATTTTGAGGGTTTATATCATTGACTACAATTTACATTATCCGCCACGCAGAGGCTGAGGGGAATATTTACCGCCGGATACACGGTCACTATGACGGACAGATAACGCCGAACGGGAAGCTCCAAACTGAAGAGCTGCGTAAGCGTTTCCTTGACATTCCTGTTGACGCGGTGTATTCCAGTGACCTTACGCGCGCGTATCAGACCTCGCTGGCAATCGCCGAACCCAAAGGGCTTACCGTAACTAAGCTACCCGTACTGCGCGAAATCAGTATGGGCGAATGGGAGGATACGTGCTGGGGATACTGGGAAATGTTCAACCCTGAGCAGCTTGACAACTATAACACCGCGCCGCTTAGGTGGCACGTCAACGGCTGTGAGAATATCTCCGCTGTGCAGAAGCGTATGACGGACGCGGTTTTTCAAATCGCCGAACGCCACGCCGGGCAAAGCGCCGCCGTCGTAACACATGGGGTCGCGCTGCGCACACTATTGTGCTATGCCAGCGGGATTTCACTTGACGACGTTAACGAAATCCGATACTGCGATAATACAGCTGTAGCGAAGTTCCAGATAACCGGCGGGAATATGCAGCTTGAGTATATGAACGATAACAGCCATCTGCCTGACGAAATCAGCACTTTCGCACGGCAAAACTGGTGGAAGAACAAAACAGTTACCGACCGCCGCAACCTATATTTTGAGCCGATGAAGCTGAACGGCGAAGGTTTGGAATACCTTAAAAAGGCTTACTACGATACAGACGGCGAGTACGGAGACTCACCGCCGGAGCATTTTAATCAGTTCCTTGACGCGCAGAAAAAACGCGCCGAGAACGCGCCGGATTGTCTGCTTTACGCTATGCACTACGGCAAACCGTGCGGAGCGGTTATACTCGACGCGGCTAAATACGCAGACAGCGGAAGCGGATATATCGGACTGCTTTATCTTGAGCCGGAGTTTCGAGGTCTCGGATATGCCGTGCAGTTGCTCGGCGCGGCAGTATCTAAGTTCCGAAGCTCAGGGCTTAATAAGATTTGCCTGTTCGTTTCGGAACGCAATGACCGGGCAATTAAATTCTATGCTCGCACCGGCTTCCGGCGTGTTCCGGAACGCGACAAAGAAATAAACGACGTCCCCCACCCCGTTTATGAGCTTCAGATATAACTATGCCCGACACTTCACTTTTCCTTCCGACCACAAAAGAAGAAATGACCGCGCGCGGCTGGTACTGGTACGACTTCCTGCTTGTTACGGGCGACGCTTATGTAGATCATCCGTCGTTCGGAATGGCGGTAATAGGGCGCGTCCTTGAATCCGCCGGTTACCGCGTGGCAATACTCGCGCAGCCCGATTGGCACAGCGCGGAAGAATTTGACGCTATGGGCAGACCAAAGCTCGCCGCTCTTGTAACGGCAGGCAATCTTGACAGTATGGTCGCGCACTATACCGCCGCGAAGAAGCCGCGCAGCGAAGACTTTTACAGTCCTGGCAAAAAAGCCGGACTGCGTCCCGACCGCGCTTCCATCGTCTATAGTCAGCGGGTAAAAGAAGCTTTCCCCGGCTTGCCGGTAATATTCGGCGGATTAGAAGCATCGCTGCGGAGATTCGCGCACTATGACTACTGGGACGATAAGGTACGCAACAGCATACTTATAGATTCGGGCGCGGATTTGCTCGTCTACGGAATGGGTGAGACCCCAACGCTTGAGATTGCCGCCGCGCTGAAAGCTAAAACCCCGGTAAGCGGCATTGTAAATATTCGCGGAACCGCTTACGTGACCGCCGAACCTGTCGGTGACATTACCGAACGCGCAACCGAAACATGCTCTTGCGATGAAATCCGCCGCGATAAGACCGCTTATGCAAAATCCGCAATGACCGAATACCTCGAACACGACCCTATCACCGGCAAAACCGTAATTCAGCGTCACGGGGAACGCCTTCTTGCCGTTAATCCGCCAGCTATGCCGCTTCGGCGGGAGCTGCTGGACAAATACGCAGAACTTCCTTACACAAGGGAATGGCATCCAAAATACGACGCGCTGGGAGGCGTACCCGCAATTGAGGAAGTACGCTTCTCCGTTATACATAACCGCGGATGCTTCGGAGCGTGCAACTTCTGCGCTTTGGCGTTCCACCAAGGGCGTATAGTTACCTCCCGCAGCAGGGAAAGCGTAGTGCGTGAGGTCGCTGCTATGACCAAGCACCCTTTGTTCAAGGGCTATGTCCACGACGTAGGCGGTCCGACCGCCAACTTCCGTCAGCCCAGCTGTAAAAAGCAGCTCACTAAGGGGATGTGCAAAGACCGCGCCTGTCTTTCACCCACAGCCTGCCCTAACCTTGAAGTCGATCACCGCGATTATCTTCAGCTTCTGCGTGAGCTTCGCGAAATTACTGGTGTAAAGAAAGTTTTTATCCGAAGCGGCGTGCGCTTTGACTATCTTACTTACGAGAAATACGGAGACTTCTTTGCCGACCTGGTGCGTCACCACGTCAGCGGTCAGCTTAAAGTCGCGCCGGAACACATCTCCGACAACGCGCTTAAAGCTATGGGCAAACCGTTTAATTCTGTCTATGAACGCTTTTGCGAGAAATGGAATAAACTCAATGAACGCTACGGCAAGAAACAGTTTCTCGTGCCGTATCTTATGAGCAGTCATCCTGGCTGTACGATGGACGACGCGCGTAATCTTGCCAAATATCTACGCGTCCGGCATATGCGTCCGGAGCAGGTGCAGGATTTCTACCCTACTCCTGGAACGCTTTCTTCGTGTATGTTCTACACAGGTTTAGACCCGCGCACATTGGAGCCTATTTACGTTCCGCGCAGTCCTAAAGAAAAATCGGCGCAGAGAGCGCTGCTTCAGCCCCAGCGTAACGGTTACAGCGGCAATCGGTCTAAGCGCTAATAGATTACATAAATCGGGATTATTTGTAACCCTTTGCAGATATTATGTAAATAGTTCACAAAATGCAGCAGCATATTTTGGTTATTATTACGTATTGAAATATTAAATAAGTTGGTTTATAATAACATTCACCGTAAAGTTACGGTGAATGTTATTTTTATAACGCATTCGCGCGTTGTAACTTTTTGTAAACTGTTTATGGCACCCAACGCCGCCATATCACGGAGGAGGAAAATGAAAAAGCTTATATCGATCTGTGCCGCGTTGCTTATTCTCGCCGGCACACCGATTGCGGCGGGCAATGCAAGTTTTGAACTTATTGATATTTATATCGACGGCTCCTGCTACGAACTCGACAACCCCGCATTTGCCCGCGACGGCGTAACTTATGTTCCGCTAAGAGAATTCTGCGAAATCATCGGCGAGGAGGTTACGGTCTCCTGGAACGGTCAGACGCGTATCATTAACGTTACCTATCCGCCCGTTACCATCACACTTGACATTGATAAACCTTACATCATCGCAAACGACCGCTACTTATACATTGACGGCGGCGCGGTAATTGAGGATGGTACAGCCTATGTTCCGGTCAGAGCGATTGCCAAAGCACTCGGTTCGACCGTTCACTGGAATCCTGCCGATAAGACTGCGTCAGTTATCACCGGCGTGTCTGAACTGAAAGAAGGCGGTAAATTCTACGATCCGGATGAAATCTACTGGCTATCACACATTATCAGCGCGGAAGCTAAAGGTGAACCTATCGAAGGCAAAATTGCCGTCGGAAACGTCGTTCTGAACCGAGTGGATCATCCCAGTTACCCAAGCACGATACGCGAGGTAATCCTTGACACCGTCGGAGGTTACCAGTTCACTCCAGCCGCTACCGGTTCATTATACGACGAACCGACTGAGGAGTCCATTATCGCCGCGAAGCTTGTCCTTGACGGAGCCGATACTGCCGGAAACAGCCTGTTCTTCCAGTATTCCAAGATAAGCACCTCGTGGTTAGACCGCAACTGCAGCTACATTATGACTATCGGCAATCACGATTTCTATGAGTAAAGCATAAAATATTCAACCGGAGAGGGAGGCAGATTGCCGCCCTATTATAATCTCCACGCTCTTGACACCATTTCTTTTCTGTGCTAATATAATTTCAAAAACTAAATAAGGAGGCAACTGTTTATGAAAAATCTGCAAGGTAAAACAGCCATAGTCACCGGAGGAGCCAGCGGAATAGGTAACGGCATCGCTAAAGCTCTCGGGCGCGCCGGCTGTAACGTAGTCATCATCGACGCGCGTCAGGCGGCGATTGACGCGGCGACCCCGTGGTTTGAGGGCAAGGGATACCCTGTATACGGCATTCAGCTTGACGTTACCGACCGTGACGTCTGGGTTACGACTGCCGACCAAATAGAAGCCAAGTTCGGCAAGATACATATCCTCGTCAACAATGCCGGCGTAGCCGCCGGTTCCGGCAAGATTTGGGACGGCTCCTACAAAGACTGGGACTTCATCACAGGAATCAATATCGGCGGAGTATTCAACGGAATTAAAACTATCGTTCCGCGCATACTTGCGCACGGGGAAGAGGGTCACGTGGTCACTACATCCTCAACCGGAGGGGCGTTTGCGGTAGACGGCAGCGCGTTCTACTGCGTTACAAAGTACGCCGCGGCAGGCTTAGCGGAGTGCCTTGCCGCTGACCTG
>JAITQY010000113.1 GCA_031288675.1 Oscillospiraceae bacterium
CTCAGAAATCACAGAATCGAGCATAAAGCGGTGTTTCTCGCGATTGTTTGCCGTAAAGTGCTTTAACGGTGCCGGAGACCTTGCTCCGTGCCAGACCGCGCAGTTCCGCCGCAGCAAGACTGCCGGTGAGGAACGGGTCTTCTGAGAAATACTCAAAGTTGCGTCCGCACAACGGATGGCGGTGGATGTTAACTCCGGGTCCGAGTATTAAATCTACTCTGTCACGGCGCATCTCGGCGCCGAGATGCGCGAACAATTCTTCCGTAAGCTCTTCATTCCACGAACACGCTATACACGTGCCGTTCGGTAGGGAGAACGCTATTCCTCCGGTATCAAAGCGCAGACCGCTTGGACCGTCCGTACAGCATGCCGGCGGAATTCCGAACTCCTTCAGCGCGTCCGTCAGCCCTCCGAATCCGCCTGCGGAACCGTGCGTTACCTTAGGGCTGGACATACCCTCGCCGCGCACAATACACGCAAGAACTTCGTCCGGTATTTGGTCAATAAACGCGTCAATATCAGCAAATCCGTCATATACATCGGCAAAAAGGATACCTTTATTGCCGGTGCATTCGCGTGCTTCCGGAAGGTTGTCTTTTATATGCTTCGCCATATCGGCGGTGCGAAGCGGAGTGCTTTCACGCGTCATTCCCGACTCGGAATTTTTCAGGCGCTCAAACGGAGTTACAGGGGCAAGTGCTTCGGAAAGTTGTTTCACGATGATAGTTTCTTCTCCGTCCGCAAACGCAAAGCGAACTCCCTCCGCGCCGTCACGGACGCTGCTTCCGACATAGAACGTATACACGCCCGGCTCTAATACCCATGCGGACTTATGCCCCGTAACGCCGCTGTCGTCGTAAGAGGCTATTCGGCGTGCCGGGATAGTAAAGTCAATACGCTGAACCGCTCCGGGAGCAAGCAGTTTAGTTTTGCCGTAAGCGCATAAAACGCGCGCCGGTTTCCCAAGTTTTCCTTGAGGAGCTTCGCAATAAATTTGCACGACCTCCTTGCCGGGCAGATTACCGGTATTTTGAACGGTGGCGGAGATATGAAATTCGTCGTTCTTGCCGGAAAGCATCTCGAAGTTCGTAATTTTTACATCAAATTCCGTGTATGACAATCCGAACCCGAACGGGTACATGACTTTGTCTTTTGCCGCGCTTTCAAAGTAACGGTAGCCGACGTAAATATCCTCCGCATAAATGTCAGCGGCGTCCTCGCCGAAGTTATCCGCAGAGGGGTAGTCGGCGATTTCATACGCAATCGTATCAGACAGCTTACCGCAGGGATTGACGCGTCCGGTGAGTACATCGGCGGTTGCGGAAGCCCCTTCCTGTCCGCCGTGCCAGACATATAGAACGGCCTGCGGCTTGTATTGCCCTACCCAGCGCATATCAATGATGTTACCGACATTAAGCACGACTGCCACGCGGTCAAACAGCGCTGTGACACGGCTAAGCATATCGTCTTCCTCGTCGGACAACAAGTATGAACCCTTTTCAATCTTATTATCCTGATCTTCACCGGCGGTGCGTCCTATAGTGACTACAGCGAGGGTTGAACGCTTAGCGGCAGCGGAAACTATGTCGTCCGTAAGCGGCATCTCCGGCTGAGACCACGGCTCCTGTCCCCAACCCTCACCCTTATAAAACGGATGTTCCGCGACCCAAGCGTCGTAAATGCCGATAAGGGTCTCGTCAAGAGTTATGCCGAGTGAGCGCAAAGCCCCCGCAAGCTCAGGAGAGGCAGTGGTGTTGACCATACCTCCGGAGCCGGTTCCGCTCTTGTACCACCGGCACTGAGTTCTGCCGAACAAAGAGATAGTATCACCAGCACGAACCGGCAGAGCGGAATTCTCATTGCGAAGCAGTACCGCACCCTCCGCGGCAAGCTGACGGGCGGCTTGGGAATACTTCTCGTAATCTACAGCAAATCGGTTCATCGTAAAATATCCTTTCGGTTTAATTTGCATATGACGGGTGGTTGTTTCCGCAAGCAGACAGGGCGAACAAAATGACTACAGATAAAAATAAGTATTTGAAAGGTTTCATTTGCGCCCTCAGATTATTTATCAATAATTTTATCGCGTAATAGTTTGGCAATCGCATCGTGAGCCTCTGCGGTAAGATGAACGCATTCCTCTGGAGTTGTTGTCGTGACCGAGCCGCAATCGGCAAAATCGCAGCGGTACATTTCCGCAAGCGAGCGGAAACTTTGGGCGAGCTGTTTTGATTTGACTACGGATTGTTCGTCAAATATCCCGTAAGCAGAACTGTTAGGCAGGTTATCGTGAAGCGGTACCGGAGCGGCGATTATTACTCTCGGCGGGTCAAACCAATTAGGCATAGGGATTAAGAACCGCCTTAACAAGCTGTCCCATTCCGTCAGTTATCATTCTCACGCTTGCGCAGCAATCGGGTTTAGTGTCGTTTGTGCCGAGCATAAGAACTACAATGTCCGGACAATGGGACTCCACACATACCGGCAGGAATTCAAGCCCGATACGGTTGGGACTTGTAGGGTCGTTGAATACGGTGGTGCGTCCGCCAAGACCTTCCTCGACCACGCGGTATTCGTTGCCTAACAGCGTTTGCAACCGACCCGGATAGCGAACCTCCCACGGGTGCCGCCAAACGCCGTCCGCGTCTCCGAACGGGTTTGCGCCGAAAGTGTTGCTGTCACCGTAGCAAAGTATAGTTTTCATAATGACCTCCGGAAGTAGTAGGTAGTAGTTAGGTATTAGGAGTTAGGGGACGGGGGAAACGAGGGAATTGCAAATGGGAAATGGCAAATTGAAAATTAAGACGAGGGAAGCGAGAGACGTTAATCATTAAATATTAGCCACTAATCATTACGCCTTTATTATAGCACAATGTTTCTGATTTGTCAAGAGAATATTTGTGTGTAATCGTAAATAATTTGTGAACGGACGAGACGAATAAGTTATGTGCCGTACTGAAGCGAGAGGCGAGGAATAAAAAGAATTATTGAAAAAACGCATACTACCGTGCATTTTTTGCACGGTAGTATGCGTCATAACAAAAAGGAAGGGTTATATCTGTAAAGGTATATTTAGCTATAGATCATTCGACGTCCTGAAGCGCGTCATAGCCCTCTTCACCTGTGCGGACTTTGACGACGTTTTCGACATCGTGAACGAAGATTTTACCGTCGCCGATACTGCCGGTTTGCAGGACTTTCTTTGCGGTGTCGATAACCGTACGGACAGGAACCTTGCAGACGACGATTTCGAGCTTAACTTTCGGCAGGAAAGTGACGTCGATCTCAACGCCGCGATAATGCGCCTGATTACCCTTCTGCATGCCATAACCCATTACGTTCGTGACGGTCATACCGGTAATGCCGATGCCGTTCATAGCGACCTTTAGGTCCTCCAGCTTGCTCGGACGGGTGATAATGTCAATCTTGGTGAATTTGACGTCGGTATCAATAGCCGGACGCGGGCGGTGTACGATCTCGACGGGGATTTCCGAAGCCGGATTTTTGCTGTCGGATTCGATAACAACGCTCTCCTGAATTGCATCGGGGTCGGTAAGGAAGCCCGCATAGGAGCTTGCAAGCCCGTGCTCGGTAAGGTCAAGACCAATGATTTCGTCTTCGGTGGACACTCTCAAACCGATGGTATGTTTTAGAAATTGGAATACAATAGTCATTGTGACGCTTACCCAAATGGCAACGGTGACTACACCCAGGATTTGAATTCCGATCTGTTCAATACGGGTTTTTCCCGCCGCTTCAAGGAACGCGTTACTGGCGAATACTCCGGTAAGAATGGTTCCAAGCGCGCCGCAGACGCCGTGTACACTGACTGCGCCGACCGGGTCGTCAACTTTAGCAACATTGTCGAAGAACTCAACGGAGAGTACCACTACGATACCAGCAATTGCCCCGATTAGGGCGGCTGCCCACTGGTTAACGGCATTACATCCAGCGGTGATTGCGACAAGACCGCCGAGTGCTCCGTTAAGAGTCATTGAAACATCAGGTTTCTTATATTTGATCCAAGTGAAAGTCATCGTCGCTACCGCGCCGAGACAAGCGGCGATGTTGGTGTTGACGATTATGCGGCTAGACAGCAATGCGGCTGCGTAGCTGACAATTCCGCCGTCGCTTTCTTCAAGCATCGCAACCGTGGAACCGCCGTTGAATCCAAACCAGCAGAACCACAACAGGAATGTGCCAAGTCCTGCCAGCGTAAGATTATGTCCGGGTATAGCTTTAGCCTTCCCATCTTTTCCGTACTTGCCGATCCTAGGTCCGAGTATTTTCGCGCCTATAAGCGCGGAGATTCCTCCGACCATATGCACTGCCGTTGAACCTGCAAAATCATTGAAGCCCATTTGGCTTAGCCACCCTCCGCCCCAAATCCACCGTCCGGAAATCGGGTAGACGATACCAGAGATAACGATTGAATAAATAACATAGCTCTTAAACTTTGTGCGCTCCGCCATTGAACCGGAAACAATTGTTGCGGCAGTTGCGCAGAAAACGCTCATAAAGATGAGGTTAGTGAAGTTGTAGTGCTCGCTCAGCGAAGCCAAGAAATTGAAATCGCCGTCTACCGCGCCGGTAAACATATCGGTAAGGTTACCGATGAAAGCTCCCATGCCCTCTTTGTTGCCGGCGAACATAAGGCTGAATCCGATGATGAAATAAACCGGAACGCCGCAGGCGAAGTCCATCATATTCTTCATCAGGATATTTCCGGCGTTTTTTGCGCGTGTCAATCCTGCTTCGACAAGCGCGAATCCCGCTTGCATAAAGAAGACCATACATGCCGCTATCAACGTCCACAGGATGTTTACGCCGGTGACAATGCTTGTTACGTTTTCCATAGCTATACTCCCTTAAAATAATATATTAAAAATAAAACAACAAAGACGTCAAGGATTACGATCCTCAGCGTCTTTGCTGTTCGTGCAATTACTGTAACACAGAGTTTTTGGTTTGTCAAGAGGTTTTTTCAAAATTGTTAAATTTCCATAAACTTTTTTGTGTTTGAGCTGTGAAAATTTGAACTTTTCTTGAAAACGGCTTGTACAAATATGATTAAGGACAGGCTTTGACAGAGTGTAAGGGTTAAGTTCAGGGCGGGGGAAACAATGATGTTGACAAGCCGTAAAATGGTGGTATAATCAAATTATAATAGCTGAATGAAAAAACGTTGACAAAGGCATAGTTATGTGATATACTTAGTAGGATAACAAATGACAGGGGGAGAACTATGCGAATCAGCTCAAAAGGACGCTACGCGCTTGCGGCTATAACATATATCGCGCGGGAGGGCAACAGCGGCGAAAATATCTCGCTGAATGATATTGCGTCCGCGCTGGGGATTTCAAAGCTGTATTTGGAACAGGTGTTTACTCAGCTGAAGAAAGCGGAGTTAGTATCTTCGGTGAAGGGCGCGCGAGGAGGGTACAGATTCGTTCATCCGCCGAGCAAGCTTACGGTATGGAACGTTCTGCGCAGCGTGGAAAATTCCCTTGCGGAAACGTCGGAGCCTACGGTACCGGATAATGCGCCCGACGTTGAAATGGCGTTAATGGAAAAAGTGTTTGCTCCGCTTGACGACGCGATCCGCACTATATTAGACGCGGTAACGATACAGGATCTGTTAGACGTGGCGAACCATCAGATAGAAGTACAGTCGTATATGCTGAATTTATAGCGATACAGTTTAAGAAAGAGGTAATGAATTATGGCGCTGAAGAGATCTACAGTTTGCGTACACGGGGTGGACGCTGCATTCGACAATACCGGAGCGATAAGCGTTCCGATTTTTCAGTCGGCTACGTTTGAACATCCCGGCGCGGGCAAAAGCACGGGATTTGACTACGCACGCAGTAAAAATCCTAATCAGCTTGCGCTGGAACAGATTATGGCGAAGCTTGAGGGCGCAAGCGAAGCTGTAGCGATGTCCACCGGAATGTCCGCGATACATGTTTTCGTATCGCTGTTCAAACCCGGCGATCATCTGATTACATCAGAGGATCTGTACGGCGTTACGCGGCGTATTTTCTTTGAGATTTGTCCAAAGTACAATATTGAGTTTACTGCGGTGGATACAGCCGACCTTGACGCGGTAAAAGCGGCGGTTCGCCCGAATACTAAAGGAATATTTATTGAGACTCCGACGAATCCGACTATGCGCGTTACTGATATTTCGGCGGTTGCGGCAATTGCAAAATCAATTGGAGCGCTGACTGCTGTGGATAATACGTTCCTGTCGCCTTACTATCAAAATCCGATTGAGCTTGGCGCGGATATTGTTATACATAGCGGCACGAAGTATCTTGCGGGGCATAATGACTCAATGAGCGGAGTGTTTATTACCAACGATAAGGACATTGCCGATAAAGCGCGCTGGTATGCAAAGACTTACGGCGTTACGATTACCGCGTTTGAAGCGTGGCTGTCGGTACGCGGACTTAAAACTTTGGCGCTTAGAATGGACAGGTGCAGTCAGTCCGCTTTGGAAATCGCGCAGTTTTTGAAGACTTTGCCGAATGTTACAGAAGTTTATTATCCGGGTCTTCCGGAACATCCGGCGTACGAACTCAGCAAACGTCAGGCACGGGGATTCGGAGGAATGGTTGCGTTCAAGTGCAAGGACGGCGCGGTTGCCAAAAAAGCGTTGGAGAGCGTACAAATCTGGACGTATGCAGAATCTCTCGGCGGGGTAGAAAGTCTTATTACCTGTCCGATTTATATTACGCATCTGGATATTCCCGTGGAGGAGCGTGAGAAGCGCGGAATCAGTGACAACTTCCTGAGGCTGTCGGTCGGAATAGAGGACGCTGAGGACTTAAAGGCGGATTTGGCGCAGGCATTGGCGTAATATAAATGTATTAGCGGGGTCTTGACCGTCCATTAAAAAATGAACTGATAATAATACTGTAAAGAAAACTATGAAAGTATTTATTCTTACCCTCGGATGTAAGGTCAATCAGGCGGAGAGCGCGTCGTTGGAGCGGCGCGTTCTTGCTATGGGGAACGAGCTTGTTTCAACCGCGGAAGAAGCGGACGAGATAATCGTTAACACCTGTGCAGTAACGGCAGAGGCGGCGAGAAAGTCGCGTCAGGCGCTGCGCCGCGTTTCTGCGTCTGGAAAGAAAGTGTATGCCGCCGGATGCTACCCCAAAATCGACCGTGACGCTGTGGATGAACTCGGCGTGGAGATAATAGACATTGCGGACGGTGTGGGCGCGAAGCCTGTGAAGCGGACACGAGCATTGCTGAAGGTTCAGGACGGATGCGAAAATTATTGCAGTTATTGTGTGATTCCCTATGCGCGCGGAGAGAGTAAAAGTCTGCCTCTTGCAGAATGCGTTTCGGCAATTCGCGGATTTGCCGCGCAAGGGGTCAAAGAAACGATAATCACCGGTGTGGAAATATCCTCGTGGGGATATGATTTACAGGAACCGGTGACGCTTGCGGATTTGATACTTGCGCTGTCGGAAGCGGCGCCGGATATGCGGCTTACACTCGGTTCGCTGGAGCCGCGCGTTGTGACCGATAAATTCTGTGAGACTATTGCCGGGGAAATAACCGGGAAGTTTCATTTGTCATTGCAATCCGGATGTGACAGCGTATTGAAACGAATGAACCGCCGGTACGATACCGCCCGGTTCAAAGAGAGCGTAACGCTTCTGCGCAAATACTTTATGGAATGTTTTATCTCGGCTGACGTTATCGTAGGATTCCCGGGTGAAACTGAAGAGGAATTTGAACAGACTTATGAGTTTTTGCGGGAATTAAGGCTTGATAAGCTGCACGTTTTTCCGTACTCTCCGCGTCCGGGAACTCCCGCGGCGGAGATGAACGGTCAGCTTGAAAAAGCGGTTAAGGCGTTACGCGCGGCACGGTTAAGGGAAATATAATAATCTGTCAAACATTCTTATGTTTGACAGATTATTATATTTGTTAATTTATTTTTTTGTAGTCAGGGCTATATCGCCGGTCATGCCGATGGGTTTGTATTTGCTCATCTATGTAATTCCAACGCCTGCCCTCGATTTCGGCATACTTGACGAGGGAAGCCTTTAATGCTTTTGCTTTGCTTTTCACATCGCCGTCACTTGCGGTTTCTGCATTTGACGTGCCGCTTGTATAAAATCTGGGACACAAACCGCAGTCTATTCTGCAGCAACCGATAGTCGGGAACGCTTTTGACATAAGGCTCTCCTGAAAGTGAGTTGCAAAATTGCTCATTCTTCAAAGTGTACATGTGAGTTTATGTGTTCCATGCAGAAACAGTGAAGTCCGGTACATTGGGAGCAATAACGGAACTCCAATTCCGGGTGTTCGGCGGCGGATTTACCGCATACGGCGCATACGCGCTCCGCAAAGGGTTCTATATTATGCGTACTTGGCGGCGGAGACGGATTAGAGTAAGAGTTGTCCGGCTCATCCTGCCAAATATGCTTGTCCGGACGGCGTCGCGCTCTAAGCGGCGGCAAAAATGTTTTCACATAGTTTAGTAAATCGTTCGCAAAAAACAGAAGATAGTTCAGAACGCCGATAACCGGCAGCAATTTGGATGCGGCAGTCGGTTCCGTAAATATAGTAAAGACTATAAATGCGCCGTCAATAAACGCAAGCCACTTCATTTTTACCGGAATAAAGAAGAACAGCAAAACCCGCGCATCGGGGAAAAGCGTCGCGACCGCGAGGAACAGCGCCATATTTAGGTAGACCGCAGTCAGCGATACCCACGGCGAAAATATGGAGACGATAAATCCAAAGATGATATGCGCAACAATTCCGGTAAGATAGTAGATAGTAAAAGTGCCTGTTCCCCATTGGTTTTCTAATGTGGAGCCAAGAAAATAATAAAAGTAAAGCGACAGCGCAAAGAAAAAAACATTGCCGGAACCGGCAGGTATAAACACCCACGAGATAAGACGCCAAATCTGCCCTTTGGCAATCAGGCTTGGTACGAACAGAAGATTTACGGCAAATGTTCCGCCTGAGTCCATTTGAATAATAAGGAACGCAATCAATTGCCCGATGATGATATACATCATAAGACGGGGAATCCCGAAGCGCCGGTACTTTGCGGTAAAACGCTCAATAAAGTTGGTGAAAAATCTCAAATCTGCCTCCTCTCTGATTGCGGGTATGGCGGTTTAATTAAACTTGTTCATAGCGGAGTCAAAGCCGTTTTGGATGATTTCTGTCAGCGCGTTCGGAACGCGCTTTGCGGCGTCGCTGATGAGCGCGCAATCAGTGCCGGAAGGCTTACCGGTAACCCAGTTTACTTGGTCAAAGCGCGCATCTGGCGGTTCACCTACGCCTATTTTGATGCGCGGAAAATCCGATGTTCCCAGACGCGTAATAATGCTTTTTATTCCGTTGTGACCGCCATCGCTTCCGCCGCGTTTTATCCGGAGTTTTCCGGGCTGGAGATACATATCGTCAAATACTATTATAATGCGCTCCGGAGGGATTTTATAGAACGCCGCCGCAGGAGCTACGGATTCTCCGGAGAGATTCATAAACGTCTGAGGTTTAACGAGAAAGACGCTTTCCCCTCCAAGCGAAACGGAAGATGTCAATGCCTTGAATTTGATTTTATTAATAGGCTTACCGCAAAAATCCTCGGCAGCGTCGGCAGCGAACCATCCGGCATTATGGCGGGTTTTTGCGTATTTTTCGCCCGGATTGCCGAGAAACGCAACCAGCCAGGTTGGCGTATTAGATTTGTTGAATGATTTGAAGAACATTTGGATTTGGGAAGATAAATTACAGGAACAGTTTTGCAAGCGAACGGTTGTTGTGAATCGACCAAATCGCCTCTGACAGCGGCTTTGCGGTGGAGATATATTCAATCTTGCCGGAAGTCTTATTGCCCACATCAGGAAGCGTATCCAACAGAGTAAGTCTTTCCAGAGAGCTGCTGTCTATGCGTTCGATTGCGGGACCGGAGAGCAGCCCGTGTGTCGCATATGCGTAAATCTCCAGCGCGCCAAAGTCTTTAAGCGCTTTTGCGGCGTTACAAAGGCTTCCTGCGGTATCGACCATATCATCAAGCATAAGTACCTTTTTGCCCGCTACGTTACCGATGATGTTAAGCGCTTCGGTAAAGTTAGCTATAGTTAAGGAGTGACGCTTCTCGACAATTGCCATATCAAGGCGTAAGTAATCTGCGAACTTGCGGGAGCGCTTTACCGCGCCCATATCAGGAGAAGCGACAATATACTCGTCTTCGTGACCGAGAATCTGATCTTTTAATGAATCAACGAAAATCTTGTTGCCGAGCAGATTGTCCGTAGGAATATCAAAGAACCCCTGAATTTGGTCAGCGTGCAAGTCCATCGTAAGTACGCGGTCGGCTCCGGCGGCTTCAATTAGATTTGCCATTAGCTTGGCCGAAATCGGGTCGCGTGATTTTGCTTTACGGTCCTGACGCGCGTAACCGAAGTACGGAATGACTGCCGTAATTCGCGCGGCGCTTGCACGCTTTGCCGCGTCAATGAGGATTAGAAGCTCCATAATGGCGTCGTTTACGGACATTATTTGGGACTTGCCTGTTTTTTCGTCCGTGTAGATAAAGCGGCACGTCGGCTGAAAGATAAAGACGTCCGCCCCGCGCAGAGTAGAGTAGATAGAGACGTTGCATTCTCCGTCAGCAAAGTGTTCTACCTTAGAGTCTACCATATTAATGGTACTCTGTTCGGAACAAATTGCCTGAGCTAATTGCGGGTGGCTGTTGCCCGCTAAGATTACCATTTCTGTGTTCTTGTACATTTATCCGTTCCCCCAATAAATTTTTGCATTATTCAATGCAAGCTTTATAGATACACCTTTAATTACGCGAACTTTTCTATTGCGGCTTTAGCGGCGGATTGCTCCGCGTCTTTTTTTGTTTTGCCGGAGCCTGTCCCGGCGGAAACTCCGCTTACATAAACCTCCGCGGTAAATATACGCTCGTGGTCGGGACCGCTTTCTCCGATGATTGCGTATTCCGGAGACAGATGCCCCTTAGCCTGAACGATCTCCTGAAGCTGAGTTTTATAATCGCCGCCGACAACATCTTGAATTTCCCGCTCACGTGTCAGAATGTTTCTGTAAACAAAAGATTTGGCGGCGTCAATGCCGCCGTCAAGAAATATAGCCGCTAAGGTTGCCTCAAACGCGTCCGCGAGAATAGAGGGGCGGGTACGCCCACCGGTACGCTCCTCACCTTTGCCGAGCAGCAGTGCCGCTCCGAGACCAAGCGACAGCGACGCAGACGCGAGACTTTCCTCACGTACGAGGACAGAACGCATCTTTGTCAGTTCACCCTCGCTTATATTAGGGTTCTTGGCAAAGAGATACTCGGCGGTAACATAGCCAAGTACGCTGTCGCCGAGAAACTCTAACCGCTCATTACAGCAAATTCGGCTAAGCCCCTTTTCGTTTGCATAGGAACTGTGAGTAATGGCGGTTTCAAGCAGCGCAGGATTTTTGAAATTGTATTTTAATGAGTCGATTATCATCTTTTGTTAAACTTTCATTATGCCGCGTAGCGTTCGACGTAACTTATCACGTCGTGTACAGTGGTAAGTTCCGGCAAATCCCCGTCTTCCGGAGTAGGTATTCGGAACGCGTCCTCTAATGTCATCGCAAGCTCCGCAAGATCAATAGAATCGGCGTTGAGGTCGTCTTTGAGATTTGTACTGGTTGTGATTTCAGCTGAATCAATATTAAGCTGCTCCGCAATGATTGCGATGATTTGTTCGGTTAACTTGTCTGTCATTATTCTTCGTCTCCTGTGATACCATTAGAATTAGCAGCGTTAGATTGATTTTGAAGCAATTCCGCGATGGCGTCAACATATCCGGACTGCGCGCACATAACCGCTTGGCGTATCGCGTTGAATATAGCGTTACCGTCGCTGCTTCCGTGAGCTTTAATGACCGGTTTAATAACGCCGAGAAGTACTCCGCCGCCGGTTTCCGCATAATCCATCTCGCGCTTGAACTCTGTAAGGTTGCGTTTTAGCATCAGTCCCGCCAAAGCGGATTTCTTTCCGGAAGTGAGAAGGTTTTTTAGGGTCTTGAGCATAAACAGCCCCATACCCTCTATCGTTTTAAGCAGTATATTGCCGGAGAAGCCGTCAGCGACGATTACATCTATAGTACCGTCAAAAATATCGCGCGCCTCAACGTTGCCGATAAAGTTTATCTTGCCGTTCCGGCTGTCCTCCGTAAGAAGTTTATAGGTTTCCTGCTGAAGCTCCGGACCTTTGGTTTCCTCCGTGCCGTTGTTTAGCAATCCGACGCGCGGAGAGGGCTTGCCGAGTACGAGCTTCGCGTATGCGCTGCCCATATAGGCAAATTGCTGCAGCATCTCCGGAAAGCATTCAACATTCGCGCCGCAGTCAATAAGTATTGCATTGGAAAGTATAGCGGGCATAATAGGCGCTAACGCCGCGCGCCGGACGCCTTTTATTCTGCGGAGTATAAGCGTTGCGCCGGAAAGCAATGCGCCGGTACTGCCGGCGGAGAGCATTGCGTCGCCGTCACCGTTTTTGAGCATATTCAATGCGACAACCATACTGGAGTTCTTCATCGTGCGGATTGCGGCGGTTGGGTCGTCGTGCATAGATATAACGTCCGGAGCGTCGGCAATCTCAATTCCGCCCGGCAAATCACTTATATTAAGGTCTTTGAAAGCTTTCAGGATTTCCTCGCCCTTGCCAACGAGTATAATATTAGCGTTAAGGGAATTAACGGCGCTGACAGCGCCTTCCACCATTGCGCGGGGCGCGTTATCGCCGCCCATTGCATCTATGATTATTTTCAAACGCAAATTCCTCCTGCCATTGGATTATAAGGCTTTAAGTCCTAATTGTCAAGCATTATATTTCCCGTTAGGGCGTATATTCAGGGGAAGGCTGCGGTTTATAAAAAAATAATTTTTTTTTCAAAAGTGCTTGACAAATGAAAATGGGTGTGTTATTATACCAAAGTTGCTGATTGCCCGCTTAGGGGATTGCTGCGCTTAAAGGCATACGGCGGTTCCGGAAGTGAAAACAGATTGCGCGATGAAGGATACATCGCGGTAACTTTTGAGGCACGTTGGCACACCCGAAAGGGTTTATTGAAAATTTAATTATATCAAAAAAGGCGTACGCTAAACCGGTACGGAGAAAGGACAAACAAATGGCAAAGAAGATGATTCGCATTAAGCTTAAGGCCTATGACCATCAGCTTATCGACCAAAGCGCGGCTCGAATCGCGGATGTTGCGAAACGCACCGAGTCAAAAGTCAGCGGACCCATTCCGCTGCCCACCAAAAAGGAGATCGTGACGATTCTGCGCAGCCCTCACAAGCACAAGGACAGCCGTGAGCAATTTGAGCGCAGGACGCACAAGAGATTGATCGACATTCTTGACCCCACGCAGAAAACGGTAGAGGCGCTTATGAGCCTTGAGCTTCCTGCCGGTGTTGAGATTGAGATAAAGCTGTAAGCCGTATCCTGCAAAAACATTTGCAGTTGATTATCGCCGATGCGCTTGGGAAAAACTCAAGATACTGTTACGAAAGGAAACTTTAACGGACAGCCCGGGTTGATTTCGGAGCGCATATACGGAATACGGCGGCTTACAAAAGGTCAAGTTGGCGAACCTGAGCAATCGAACACAGCCAACCAATAACCGAACAGGAGGACATACACGATGGACAAGGGCATCATCGGGAAGAAGGTCGGGATGACACAAATCTACGATGAGACAGGTAAAGTGATACCCGTAACGGTTATCGAAGCCGGTCCCTGCGTTGTTACGCAGAAGAAGACGGCGGAGAAAGACGGTTACAGCGCGGTACAGTTAGCGTTTGGCGATACTCAGGAACGCAAGCTAAGCCGCCCGGAATTGGGTCACTTAAAGAAAGCGAATGTAACGGCGAAGAAGCACATTAAAGAGTTCCAGTTAAAGAACGCGGACGAACTGGAAGTCGGTGCGGAAATCAAAGCGGATACATTTAAGGAAGGCGATTTCGTTGATGTAACTGGTACAAGTAAGGGTCACGGTTACACGGGCGTAATCAAGCGCTGGAACGCGCAGAGAACCCCGATGAGTCACGGCGGCGGACCTGTTCACAGGCACGCGGGTTCTATGGGTTCGGGTACTGACCCGTCGAGGATTTTCAAAGGCAAAATCGGAGCCGGACACTGGGGCGTTGAGCAGGTTACGGTTCAGAATCTTGAAATCGTCAAGGTTGATCCGGAGCTTAATCTGATAGCGGTAAAAGGAGCTATCCCTGGAATTAAGGGAAGCGTAGTTTACCTGAAGAACACGGTTAAGGTTCATAAGGTCAAGCAAATTCAGCAGCAGGGTCCTGTGAACGCTCAAAAGGCGTCCGCAAGGAAGAAATAAGAAAGGAGGACCGATGCTCGAATAACTTTAATATAGTTATAAATGAGCAGAAAATGATATGGCTACAGCAAAGAAGTACAATATGGCGGGACAGGAAATCGGAACGGTTGAGCTGCCTGCGGTGTTCGGGATTGAGCCGAACCAAGTGGTTCTCCACGAGGCGGTAAAGAACCATTTAGCTAATAAGCGTTTGGGTACGCAAAGTAACCTTACCCGCGCTGAAGTAAGCGGCGGCGGCAAGAAGCCGTGGCGTCAGAAAGGCACGGGACGCGCAAGAACCGGTTCTACGCGCTCGCCGAACTGGACGCACGGCGGTAACACTTTTGCCAATAAGCCGCGCACATACCGTTACAGCCTGAATAAGAAAGTTAAACGTTTGGCGCTTTTGAGCGCACTCAGCCTTTGGGCGGAGCAGGGCAAGGTAATTGTTATTGATGACCTTAACCTGCCGGAAGTAAAGACGAAGCAGGTCGTTAAGTTCCTTAGCGCGATTGGGCAGTCGGAAGCAAAGCCGCTTTTGGTAACGCCTGAAGTGCGCGAGAATATAGTGTTAAGCACACGGAATATTCCCGGCGCGGCGACGACGATCGCGACGATACTCAGCCCGTATGAGATTTTGAAGCACGGAGCGCTGATTGTGGACGAGACCGCTTTGAGCAAGATTGAGGAGGTGTACGGGGTATGAACGCATATGACATCCTTCGCGGTCCTGTGGTGACTGAAGCGTCTATGGAAGCGGTAAACGATAAGCGTTATGTTTTCCGGGTAGACAAAAGCGCAAATAAGTTCCAAATCAGGGCGGCGATTGAGAAAGCATTCCCGGGCACGAAGGTCGCAAAAGTAAACACGATGATCGTACCGGGTAAAAAGAAACGTACCGGCGCATATCCCGCAGGCTATACAAGCGAGTGGAAGAAAGCGATCGTGACGTTAACTAAAGACAGCAAGACAATTGAATTCTTTGAGGGGATGGTGTAATTAATGTCAGTTAAATATTTCAAACCTACGACCCCTTCAAGGCGGCATATGACAGTTGCCGGGTTCGATGGCATTGATAAGCACGCGAAGCCGGAAAAGAGCCTTACGGAGGTACTGAAGAAGCACGCCGGACGTAACAGCTACGGACGCATAACGGTACGCCATCACGGCGGCGGAAATCGTCAGAAGTACCGTATTATCGACTTCAAACGCGATAAAACGGACGTAGAGGGAACGGTACTTCGATTGGAGTATGACCCGAACCGCAGCGCATACATCGCTCTTATTGAGTACGCGGACGGAGAAAAGCGGTATATTCTTGCGCCGGTCGGCTTAAAAACGGGAGATAAAATCATCAGCGGCGAGGGCGCGGATATTAAACCGGGAAACTCGCTTCCGATTGAGAAAATTCCTGTTGGTACTGTAATCCACAACATTGAGTTGTATCCCGGCAAGGGCGGACAGTTAGTGCGCAGTGCGGGCGTCGCGGCTCAGTTGATGGCTAAAGAAGGTAAGATGGCTCAGGTACGTTTGCCGAGCGGTGAGACACGATATATTCGTATGAACTGCAAAGCGACGATCGGGCAGGTCGGAAACATTGAGCATGAGAACATCAGCATCGGCAAGGCGGGACGTAAACGCCATATGGGTTGGAGACCTACGGTTCGCGGTTCGGTTATGAACCCGGTAGACCACCCGCACGGCGGCGGTGAGGGCAAAAGCCCGATCGGACGTCCGGGACCGGTTACTCCGTGGGGTAAGCCGACATTGGGATACAAGACGCGCAAGAAGAAGAATCCGACTGAAAAATTCATCGTGCGTCATCGTAACGCTAAGTAAGGGAGGCGGTAGAAATGAGCAGAAGTATTAAAAAAGGGCCGTTCGCCGCGCCCGAGTTACTCAAGCGCGTTGACGCGCTTAACGAAAAAGGCGATAAGCAAGTGCTGAAGACGTGGAGCCGCGCAAGCACGATATTCCCGACATTTGTCGGGCATACATTCGCGGTTCACGACGGACGCAAGCACATCCCGGTATATGTGACGGAAGATATGGTTGGACATAA
>JAITQY010000031.1 GCA_031288675.1 Oscillospiraceae bacterium
GACGAAACCATTACGGACGTTAAGTTCAAAACGTTCGGATGCGGAGCCGCAGTTGCCACAAGCTCTATGGCTACGGAACTTATCAAAGGGCGGACGGTTGCGGACGCGCTCAAACTTACAAACTCCGCCGTAGTAGAGGCTTTGGAGGGTCTGCCGCCGGTTAAGATACACTGCTCCGTTCTTGCCGAACAGGCAGTCAAAACCGCCGTCGCGGACTGGTACAATAAACGCGGGCTTACCCCTCCGCCGGAAACATACATTGACGAACACGCTTCTGAACACGCCTATGACGAGGAACACGGCGGTTAAACGTCTATACGCGGAAATTCACAAAGAACACGGAACACAACGGTTCCGTGTTCTTTGCTGTCACCCGCCGGCATACAGTTCCTCCCTGCGCCGTGCGTCTAACGCTGTCTGTAAATGTGTATCTGTCAAGCGTTGATAAAAATTTTCTCAAAATCTGAAAAAAACGCTTGACAAACCCAAAACCCTCTGTTATACTTTATCACGTTAGCGCATTAGTGTAATAAATCAATATGCGTCAGCAACTCTAATTACTGAAACGGAGATACCTCATTATGGCTATCAAAATCATTTTGCTCCTCGTCTTTGTCGCGGTTACTGTCGCGGTGGGATTGGTATGCAGAAGACGCGCAGCCGATGTAGCCGGATTTGTACTCGGCGGACGAAACGTCGGCTCGTGGCTTACGGCTTTCGCTTACGGAACCTCTTACTTCTCGGCGGTCATATTCGTCGGATACGCCGGACAGTTCGGCTGGAAATACGGAATGTCCGCAACTTGGATCGGACTCGGCAACGCCTTGATCGGCTCACTGCTCGCTTGGCTGATTCTCGGGCGCAGAACGTACGCTATGACGCGTCAGCTAAATTCCACAACTATGCCGGACTTCTTTGAGGCTCGCTTCAAAAGCAGAAACCTCAAACTTGCCGCAAGCGCAATCATCTTCATCTTCCTGATTCCATACACGGCAAGCCTGTATAACGGTCTGTCGCGAATATTCGGGATGGCGTTCAACATCCCATACGAGTACTGCATTATCGGGATGGCTGTCATAACCGCCGTTTACGTCGTTGCCGGAGGATACTTCGCGACCGCTATCAACGACTTCATACAAGGTATCATAATGTTAGCCGGCATTGTCGCTATTATTATCGCCGTTGCCTCCGGTCAGGGCGGATTCGGCGCGGCGGTGCAAAAGCTCGGTGAGATAACCGCCGCCGGAGTACCGCAGGGTTCGCTCGCAAGTCTGTTCGGTCCCGACCCGCTTAATCTGCTTGGAGTAGTCATACTTACCTCGCTCGGAACGTGGGGATTGCCGCAGATGGTGCATAAATTCTATGCCATCAAAAATGAGAGCGCGGTCAGAAAAGGTACGGTCATCAGCACCCTGTTTGCCATCATCGTTGCAGGCGGATGCTACCTGCTCGGCGGATTCGGGCGGCTGTTTGACAACCCCTCAATATACAACGCCGCCGGAGCGCCTGTCTATGACGCCATTATCCCCCGTATGCTCAGCACTTTGCCTGATGTGCTTATCGGCGTCGTTGTAATGCTTGTATTCTCCGCGTCAATGAGCACCCTGTCGTCGCTGGTTTTGACCTCAAGCTCAACTCTTACGCTCGACTTCATAAAGGGCGCCGTATACCCTAAAATGAGCGGCAAAACTCAGCTCAGCACAATGCGGATACTTGTCGTAGTTTTTATCGTAATCTCCGCCGTACTGGCGTTAGTGCAGTACAAAAGCAGCGTTACGTTCATCGCACAGCTTATGGGTATAAGCTGGGGCGCGCTTGCCGGTTCGTTCCTTGCTCCTTTCCTTTACGGTCTGTATATGAAGCGCACGAGCGCCGCCTCAGTGTGGGTCAGCTTTGTCTGCGGGGTTGGCATTACCGTCGCGAATATGCTTATGGGGCTTGCCGGACACGCGTTTATCAAGTCGCCGATCAACGCCGGCGTCGCGGCTATGATAGTCGGATTAATTGTCGTTCCTCTGGTTTCCGCGTTTACAAAACCTCCTGAAACCGAACACGTCGAACGCATATTTAATAGCTTCAGCGCAAACAAAGAGTGAGCATAAATTCGTAAATTTCAGCTAAATCAAAAAATCTGAAAAAAAGCGCTTGACAAATTAAGAAAAGTGTGATACAATGCGCAAAACGCAAAGACGGAGACAAAGCTGATTCCCGCTGTTTTATAGAGAGCCGCCGGTCGGTGTAAGGCGGTAAACAGAGCTTCAGCGATACTCGCTCCCGAGCGGACAGGGTGAAATCTGCGTTACGTAGCCGGTAAACCTGTACGGAGGAACGCAAGCCTCCGTCAACAAATAACGAGGCGTGATAGCGCCTAAGAGCGGGCGGTTTTTTGCCGCCAAAGGGAATGGTACCGCGGAAGAACTGTTGATTAAAACTTCAGGCTTTCGTTTCCCGCAACACATTATTATGTATTGCGGAAAACGGAAGCTTTTTCGTTTCCCGCGCAAAAAAGAAAGGAGTCAGTACAATGAAACTGGCATTTTCCACAGCGGGATGTCCTAATATGGACTGGAACAACACCTGCAAAATGGCACGGGAGTTAGGCTACGCGGGCTTCGAGGTACGTGATCTCGGTCCGGAGACGCTGCAATACGGACCGTTCTACGCGGCAAGGATTGAGCAAACTAAGTCCGAGCTGGCAAAAATGGGGATTGAGATTACCTGCTTCTCCATAGGTAAGTCCACTCACATCGGCAAGACTAAGAACGGCGCAAGAAGCAAGGATACTTTGCGTATGTCCACGCTTGCCAAAGAGGTGCGCGAGGAGGCGCGCCAGTACATTAAGCTCGCCTCCAACATCGGATGCCGGTATGTGCGTCTGCAAATCGACGATTACGTTACCCCTGACATTGACGATACGGACGTTCTCGCGGCTTTAGAGGAATTAGCCCCGTTCGCGGAACTCAGCAACGTTACTCTGCTTGTCGAAACTAAAGGTATCTACGGCGATACGGAGCGTCTGCGCAATCTCTTAGCGCGCTTCCGCAGCGACGCCGTGGGCGCGATGTGGGACGTTGATCACACGTGCCACGCCGCCGCCGAAACTCCGGAGCAGACGGTAAAAAATCTCGGGCGTATGATTAAATATGTTCATATGCGTGACAGCGTTAAGAGCGGCGATGAAGCGGATTATAAAATCGGCGGCAAAGCGTACCGCGATATGGGGGAGGGCGACCTGCCCGTCGGCGGTATTATGCGTGCTCTGCGCTCAATTGACTTCAACGGCTTTATCTCCTACGAGTGGCGCGGCAAAGTCGCGGACGGCAAGATAGAGAATAACATTCCGCGTTTCAATAAGTTTATGCAGTATATGCAGTCGAACTTCCGCAAGTACCTTGACGGAACAAGTCTGCTGTACGATAACATACGCGGCGACGGCAAATACTTCTGGCAGAAAGAGACGCTGCTTGACTATACGTTTCCGCAGGTGTTAGACCGCGTGTGCGAAAAATTCCCCGACCAGCTTGCCTTTAACTACACCACCCTTGAGCAGACTGCCAAAACGTACTTCCGCCGGGATGAGGGCTATGTCCGCACTTACGCGCAGTTCCGCGATGACTCGGATACGTTCGCGCGCAGTTTGATTGCGCTCGGCGTGCGCAAGGGAGATAAGGTCGCGATTTGGTCGCCGAACCTGCCGGAGTGGTTCATCACGTTTTGGGCTGCCGTCAAAATCGGCGCGGTGCTTGTCACCGTCAATACCGCATACAAAATCTATGAAGCGGAATATCTGCTTAAACAGAGCGACGCGCATACGCTCGTAATGGGCGACGGCGTTAAGGACAGCGACTATGTCGCGATTATCGGCGAGCTTTGCCCTGAGCTGAAAACTATGGAGAAAGGCGATACCCTCTTCTCCGAACGCCTGCCTATGCTACGGAACGTTATCACCATCGAGAGCAAGCGTCAGGGCTGCTGGACGTGGAATGACGCAATCGAAAAATCCAATGAGGTTCCGTCAGAGCGTATATATGAGCTTTCTTCTCAGCTGCACAAAGACGATGTTTGCAATATGCAGTACACTTCCGGCACTACCGGCTTCCCTAAAGGCGTTATGCTGACGCATTACAACATTGTCAACAACGGCAAGGCGATAGGCGATTGTATGGACTTATCCACAGCCGACCGTATGATGATACAGGTGCCTATGTTCCACTGCTTCGGAATGGTGCTTGCTATGACCGCCTCAATAACGCACGGCACGGCTATGTCCCCGATTCCGGTTTTCTCGCCGCGGTTGGGATTGGAATGTATCAACAAGGCAAAGATTACCGCGTTCCACGGCGTACCCACGATGTTTATCGCTATGCTTGAACACGAGGACTTCTCAAAGACGGATTTCAGTTATATGCGCACCGGAATTATGGCAGGCTCACCCTGCCCCGTAGAGAAAATGAAAGAGGTCATTGAGAAGATGAATATGACCGAAATCTGCATTACCTACGGTCAGACGGAAGCTTCGCCGGCTGTCTCTATGAGCAAGACCACAGACAGCGTAGAGCAGAGGGTTAACACCGTAGGCGGAGAAATTTTCGGCGTTGAATGCAAAATCTTCTCACCGGAGCGAAACCCCGTCACAGGCAAATACGACGAGCTTGGCGACGACGAGGACGGCGAATTTGTTGCGCGCGGATATAATATTATGAAAGGCTACTATAAAATGCCGGAGGCTACGGAGGCGGCGATTGACGAGGACGGCTGGCTTCACACCGGCGATATGGCGCGCCGCCGTCACGAAGACGGATACTTCAAAATCACCGGACGCATTAAGGATATGATTATACGCGGCGGAGAAAACATCTATCCTAAGGAAATAGAGGACTTTATCTACACGCACGAAAAAATCAGCGACGTTCAGGTTATCGGCGTGCCGGATAAAGATTACGGCGAGGAGATAATGGCGTGCATTATCGTCAAGACGGGCGAAACTCTGACCGAAGATGACGTCAAAGAGTACGTCCGGACGCATATGGCAAAGCACAAAACTCCGCGATATGTCCGGTTCGTGGATTCGTTCCCGATGAACGCCGCGGGCAAGATTATGAAGTACAAGATGCGCAGCGACGCTGTGGAGTATCTCGGATTGCAGGATGCGTCCAAAATAGTGACGGCTTAACTCTTGCTCGCTTAAATCTGACCATGCCGTTTCCGCCGGAGAGGGAAATTCCCTTTCCGGCGGCTCTCAAAAAAATTACGATTACACAAAATTTATCTCTTGACAAATCAGAAACTTTGTGCTATAATACAGGCGTAATGATTAGTGACTAATATTTAATGCTTAACGTCCCCCCGTTTCCCATCGTCCCCTGTCTACTCACGAATAACACCTACCGCCCATCTCCCGTCCCCTCTCGACTGTCGACTATTGACTACCGACTATCTCGTTTTTCGTAGGGGCGAGCATTGCTCGCCCGCCGTAACCCTTGTCTCCTACTACCTAATGCCTATTTCCTACACACGCGCATCTCCCGTCCGCTGTCTACTCGCGACTACGGACTGCCGACTATCTAAGGACTGTAACTATGGACATATCACACATTGGGATGAAAACCCTTAAAATGATAAATAAGCCGCGCGGAATCAAAGGGCGGTGGCTGATAAACAGCCTTACCGTCGTTGTTGCTATCGTGCTTACAGGGGTTATCGCATACTCCGTTTCTATTTCCTCGTACTATTACAGCGGAATGAAAGCGAGCCTTGAAACTAAGGCTAAAACGGCTTCGGACTTTTTTCAGGATTACATCTCACGCACCTATGCGGAGTACTATCAAACCGCTTACGCATACTCCGAACGCTTTGACGAACGCGACAGGATAGAACTGCAATTTGTCAGCGCGGCTGGCAGAGTGGAAACTTCTACATACGGTATAACCGCCGGAACGCGTCCGGGTACGCCCGAAATCACCGAAGCGTTAGAAACCAAAAGGCTTGCGGGGTGGAGCGGCAACAACCCAAAAACCGGCGAGCGTATCCTCGCAGTAAGCAGTCCGATAATCAATTCAGACGGTCGGCTGATAGGGCTGATGCGCTATGTGTCGTCACTGTCCGCCGTCGATAAACTTGTGGTATTGCACGTAGGCGCGGCGACCGGTATCGGACTGCTGATAATAATAGCGGTTATCAGCGCGAACCTTTTCTTTATACGCTCTATCATTGCGCCGGTGCAGGAGGTTACGGCTATGACGCGCTCAATCGCGGACGGAGGCTACGGTGCGCGTATTGAGAATAACTACGGCGATGAAATCGGTGAAATGGTCGAATCGATAAATGAGATGTCGGTTAAAATCAGCCAAACGGAAAAACTCAAAACAGAGTTCATATCCACAGTGTCGCACGAGCTTCGTACTCCGCTCACCGCAATCACAGGGTGGAGCGAAACGTTGCTTTATGACGATGCTCTTAAATCGGAGGCGCGGCGCGGATTGTCGATAATTCTAAAGGAATCTCAGCGCCTTGCCGCTATGGTCGAAGAACTGCTTGACGTTACGCGTATTGAGGAAGGTCGGTTCACGGTGCGCCTTGAAGATACGGACGTCGAAACGCTGCTTGACGAGGCGATTACGACCTATGCGGAGGTGTTCCGCAGCGCAGGATTAAAGTTAGAGTATATTCCGCTGGAAGACCCGCTTCCGGTTATACCCGGCGACCCTGTGCGCCTGAAACAGGTGTTCCTGAATATCCTTGACAATGCCGCAAAGTACGGACGCAGCGGCGGTAAAATAGTGATAAACTGCGGCTTGGTCACTGAAGATAAAAAAGACTATACGGAGGTCACCGTTCGCGACTTCGGAAGCGGTATACCGGAGGACGAATTAGAGTTCGTCAAGTATAAGTTCTATAAAGGTTCATCTAAGGAACGCGGAAGCGGAATCGGGCTGGCGGTTTGCGACGAAATCATTAAGCGTCACCGCGGAAAACTTATCATAGAAAACGCGTCCGACGAAGACGGAGGGGTAATTGTAAGGATACAGTTACCGGTTACATAACGCCATTTTTGCAAGTTGCGATATATGAACTTGCAAAAAAGCTGTTGAATTTTCACAGAATAAGTTTTAGCTCTGCCTGCGCTATTTGTGGATTATATGAAAACAATTTTTGGATGAAGAAAATATCTTGAAATTGTGAAAGCATTATGTTATACTATAGATAATACTTAAAACAAAACACAAGGAGTCTGTAAAGATGGCTAAGAAAGTCAATGAAATTATGAAAGAACGTATGGCATTCAGCTTTGAAGTGTTCCCGCCTAAGACCGATAAGGGTATGGAAACGCTTACAAAAACTGATGGCGTTCTTGACAAACTTTGTACACTGAACCCCGATTACATCAGCTGTACTTACGGCGCGGGCGGTACGAACGTCGGCGCTAACCTTGCGACGCTTGACGCTATCAAAGCGCACGCGGGCGTGACCCCGATTACCCACTTTACCTGCATCGGCAACACCAAGCAGGGAATCAAAGACCAGCTCCAGCAGTACCTTGATCACGGCATTGACCACATTCTTGCCCTGCGCGGCGACCTTCCCTTCGGCTGGTCAGGAACCGGCGGCGACCTGCGCTATGCTACCGAGCTGGTTAAATTCATCCGTGACTCCTTTGGCGATAAGTTCACTATCGCTGTTGCCGGTTCGCCGGAGGGTCACATCTCCTGCCGCAGCATTGAGGCTGACATCAGCTTCCTGAAGCAGAAGCAGGACGATGGCGCTGACTTTATTATGACTCAGCTCTGCTGGGATATGGATCAGTTCCGCTGGTGGATGGACGCTATCCGCGCCGCGGGCATCACCCTGCCGGTGGACGTGGGCATTATGCCGGTTCTGGACGCTCGCGCCACTATCAATATGGCTCTTAGCCGCAACGGCTGCGTTATGCCGCGTGAACTCAGCGTACTCATCAGCAAGTACTGGACGTTCCCGGATCCGTTTACTGCCGACGCGGAAGCAAAAGACGCAAAAAGCGACGCCGCCTATGCGCAGAAGAAGGCCGACTTCAAAGAGGCGGGTATTGAGTACACCATCGGTCTCATTGACGAGTACCGTGTAGCGGGTATCAGCGGTATCCATCTGTACGCTCTTAACAAATACGAGGATGTTGACCGTATTGTTAAAGAATCCGGAATCATCGACCTTATCTAAATATATGTACCCTCGCCGACGCGGTTAATGCCGGGTTAAGCGAGGGTTTATTGCGATTGATCGGGGCGGGGATTACCCGCCCTTAGCAAGGTAAATAAACACATTGAAAGGACATTCTGTACAATGAAGACTGATATTGAAATCGCCCAGGAACAAGCGGGTAACATGAAAAAAATTACCGAGATTGCCAACAAACTGTCCATTCCGGAAGACTACGTCGAGCAATACGGTAACTATAAGGCGAAAATCGACTACAAGCTGCTTGAGGACTTAAAGGATAAGCCCAACGGCAAGTTGATTCTTGTAACGGCTATTACTCCTACCCCGGCTGGTGAAGGCAAAACCACGACGACAGTCGGCGTCGGCGACGGACTGGCTAAGCTCGGCAAAAAGACGGTCATCGCGCTGCGTGAGCCGTCGCTCGGTCCCGTATTCGGCGTTAAGGGCGGCGCTGCCGGCGGCGGATACGCTCAGGTCGTCCCGATGGAGGACATCAACCTTCACTTCACAGGCGACTTCCACGCAATCGGCGCGGCTAACAACCTGCTTGCCGCTATGCTTGATAACCACATTTATCAGGGCAACGCTCTGAACATTGACCCTAAGCGTATCGTATGGCGCCGCGTCGTCGATATGAACGACCGTCAGCTCCGTAACGTAGTAGACGGACTTGGCGGCAGAGGCGACGGCGTAGTGCGCGAGGACGGCTACGACATTACCGTAGCCAGCGAGGTTATGGCGGTTCTCTGTCTGTCAAAGGACGTTACCGACCTGAAAACGCGTCTCGGTAAAATGATCGTTGCGTACACGCGCGATAAGAAGCCTGTCACGGCGGCTGACCTTAACGCGAACGGCGCGATGGCTGCTCTGCTTAAAGACGCGCTTAAGCCGAACCTTGTTCAGACGCTTGAGAATACTCCTGCGTTTATCCATGGCGGACCGTTCGCTAACATCGCGCACGGCTGTAACAGCGTTACCGCGACGCGCCTTGCGCTTAAACTTGGCGAGTATTGCGTCACTGAAGCCGGATTCGGCGCGGATCTCGGCGCGGAAAAATTCTGCGACATCAAGTGCCGTATGGCAGGATTGAAGCCGGACGCGGTAGTTATCGTCGCTACTGTCCGCGCTCTCAAAATGCACGGCGGAGTACCTAAGAATGAACTCGGCAACGGTGAAAACCTTGACGCGCTGAAGAAGGGTCTGCCCAACCTGCTCCGTCACGTAGAGAATATTACCAAAGTATTTAAGCTTCCAGCGGTCGTCGCGATAAACGCGTTCCCGACCGACACCAAAGCGGAACTTGACCTTGTTGAGTCCGAGTGCAAGAAGCTCGGCGTTAACGTCGCCCTCTCCGAAGTATGGGCAAAAGGCGGCGCGGGCGGCGAAGCGCTCGCTAAGGAAGTTATCCGCCTTGCGGAAAGCGGCGCGGCAAAAGAGTTTACGCAGTCCTACGAGCTGAACATCTCCATTAAGGATAAGCTCGACACGATTGCTAAGCGTATTTACCACGCTGACGGTGTGGAGCTTATCGGCTCTGCCGTTAACCAAATCAAAGAGCTTACCGCGCTTGGATTCGATAACCTGCCTATCTGTATGGCTAAGACACAGTACAGCTTCTCTGACGACGCGGCGAAGCTCGGCGCGCCGGAGAACTTCAAGGTTACGGTTCGCAACCTGAAAGTCAGCGCCGGAGCAGGATTTATCGTTGCGCTCACTGGCGAAGTTATGACTATGCCGGGTCTGCCTAAGGTTCCGTCAGCTGAAAAAATCGACATTGACGCGACAGGCAAAATCAGCGGATTGTTCTAAATTTCAGTTCAAACCAAAATTATGGGGACGCGCGGCGCGCGTCCCTGATTAACACACAACGGAGTTCCTTTGCCGGAGTTCCGGATGAGGTTTACAATGCACGACAAACTAATTGACGGAACAGTACAACAGTTCATAACGGTACTGGCAAGCAAAGCTCCTGCGCCCGGCGGCGGCGGCGCAAGCGCGCTTGTCGGCGCGGTCGGCGCCGCTTTAGGCAACATGGTCGGCGCGCTTACGCTCGGCAAGAAAAAATACGCTGATGTTGAGGATCGCATAAACTGGCTTATTGAGCAAACTACCGCTGTTCAGTCCGGACTGCTTGACTGTATCGACCGCGACGCGGAGGAATTCGTGCCGCTCGCTAAGGCGTACTCTATCCCTAAGGACGACCCTTCCC
>JAITQY010000071.1 GCA_031288675.1 Oscillospiraceae bacterium
ATTGCCGTACTGGATGTTGTTATCGGAGACGACTATAAAAAAATCCGCAAAGGATGCAGTTCCCTTACTCGGAGGTCAGTTGATGAACAGTATTTTGACCGGTAATGACTATCCTATGACGCTGTACAACGCAATACTTACGCGCATACGAGCCGGAGAGGACGTTAATCGCACCAAAGCGGCGATAATCAAATCAATATTGATAAGAAATTTTAATAATGAAAAAGAAAGCGGGGAAACAACAGTGGCACTAAATCCAAACTCAGACGACAAAGCCTATACCCTCGGACGATTGTTCGCGGCGTTAGAGCGCGAGCAGTCTAACGCGGCTGGCGGCAGTCTGAACGCAACTATCCGTGATAGGTACTTTGCCAGCGCGTGCGCTAATCCAAAAGTGGCGTTCGTGACGCTACTAAAACTGTCTATGAACCATGCAAAAAAACTTGGCGAGAAAGGCAGATGGCTGGAAAAGTTAAAGAGCGAACTGTTAGCAAAACTTGATGATTCCAACCCATATCCGGCGTCACTGTCTCTTGAGGGACAAGGGAAATTTATACTCGGCTACTATCACCAGACACAGGAATTTTTTACTTCTAAAAAAGATAAGGAGAACAATGACAATGAACAGTAATCCCATTAAAAACCGCTATGACTTCGTAATTCTCTATGACGTAGAGAACGGTAACCCTAACGGCGATCCGGACGCGGGCAATATGCCGCGTCTTGATCCGGAGACAAGTCACGGCATAGTAACGGATGTGTGCATTAAGCGCAAGATTCGTAACTATGTTGACCTGGTTCAAGCAGATAAGGATAAGTTTGATATTTATATCAAGCAGGACAGATTGTTAAACGATAAAGACGCAGAAGGCAGGCGTGACACGGCTACGAATACTATTAAAGCAATGTGTGGAAAATACTATGACATACGCACTTTTGGGGCGGTCATGGCATCACTTGTTAAAGAAAAAGCTGGACAAGTTCGTGGTCCGGTACAACTTACTTTCGGGAGAAGTATAGACACTGTTGTCCCACGAGAAATATCCATTACCCGTGTAGCGGTAACAAATGAAAAAGATGCCGATAAGCAAAATACAATAGGCAATAAGCACATCGTACCTTATGGTTTATACAGGCAAGAGGGTTTTATCTCCGCTAACCTTGCACAGAAAGTTACCGGGTTCAGCGAAGATGACTTAGAGCTTCTGTGGCAGGCTATAGAGCATATGTTTGAAGAAGATCGCAGCGCAGCGCGCGGTAAGATGACATTGCGTGAGCTGATTATTTTCAAACACGAGTGCGCGCTTGGCAATGCTCCGGCTCACAAACTGTTCGAGCTGGTGAAAGTCGCGCTCCGCGACGGCATAGAGACACCGCGCGCGTACTCCGATTATATGGTTAGTGTTGACGGCGCTCCTGAGGGCGTAACGGTTGAGCGGCGTGGCTAAAAGCTACAGTGAAGATGACTTCCTGCTGCTGTCCGGAATACACCAGTTTTCTGTTTGCCGCCGCAGATGGGCGCTTATATACGTAGAGCAGCAGTGGGAAGATAACTGGCGTACAATTGACGGATCGCTATTTCACGAGCATGCTCATGACCCGTTTTTCACTGAAAAACGCCGTGATGTGATAATAACGCGTGAGATGGCGGTACACTCCAATGAACTTGGTGTGACGGGGCAGTGCGACGTTGTGGAGTTCTTGCGCGACGATGAAAACGGAGTTACTCTGTTCGGTCGGGCAGGGAAGTGGCGTCCGCGTCCCGTGGAATATAAACGCGGCAAAGCTATGATTAATGACGGGGACCGGTTGCAGCTGTGTACTCAGGCGATTTGCCTGGAGGAGATGCTTATGTGTCCCTTAATAGAGCAAGGATGCCTGTACTACGGCGAGACTAAGCGCAGGGAATATGTTGATTTGAACGGGGAGCTACGCGATACTGTGCGTAAGATGTTTGCAGAGATGCACACGTACTTTGAACGCCGTTATACGCCGCGCGTTAAACCTAACAAATCTTGCAATGCCTGTTCCCTGCGTGACATATGCGTGCCTAAACTGCCCGGAGAAAATAGCGTTAGAAAATATATTGAGGACGTAACAGGAGCGGCAACGGTAGTATGAAAAAACTTCTTAATATATTATATGTTACCTACCCGGATGCGTTTTTGGCGTTGGAGGGTGAGACGGTTGTGGTTAGACGTGAGGAAGAAAAGCCGGCTCACATCCCTTTACTGAACCTGGAGGGCATTGTTACATTTGGGTATACCGGCGCCAGCCCGGCGCTTATGGGCGCGTGCGCGGAGCGCGGAATTTCACTGAATTTTATGACTCCGAACGGGAAATTTTTGGCAGAGATTTGCGGCAATCCTCAGGGTAATGTGGTACTCCGCAGGACGCAGTACCGCTGGGCTGACGATGAGGCAAAAAGCGCCGCGATAGCTAAAAATATATTGACCGGAAAACTTCACAACAGCCGTTGGGTATTGGACAGAGCCGTGCGCGACCACGAAGCGCGGATTGATGTGGCGCAGGTTCGGACTGCCGCGCGATATATTGCTGAGGCTCTTGCGCCGCTTCGTGAAGCTGAGACGCTGGGGACTTTGCGCGGTGTAGAGGGAGAAGCGGCTATGCGGTACTTTGACGTATTCGACGAGCTGATACTGCAAAGCAAAGACGACTTCAAATTCAGTGACCGCAACCGCCGTCCGCCGACAGATAAAGTAAACGCGCTGTTATCGTTTGCGTATACAATGCTGGCTAACGAGTGCGCGTCGGCGCTTAGAAGCGTGGGGCTTGATCCGTATGTAGGGTTCCTGCACCGCGACAGACCGGGACGGAAATCGCTCGCGCTGGACTTGATGGAGGAATTCCGGGCTGTGTTTGCAGACCGTTTTGTGCTTACGCTTATTAATACCAGACAGGTGGAGGCTTCAGATTTTCATGTTCAGGAAAACGGAGCCGTTAAACTGAAAGATGACGCGCGCCGGAGCTTTCTGACAGCTTGGCAAAACCGTAAGAAAGACGAAATACAACATCCGTTTCTGCACGAAAAAATCGACTGGGGGCTGGTGCCGTACGCTCAGGCGCTGTTGTTAGCAAGATATATGCGCGGCGATCTTGAAGAGTATCCGCCGTTTTTATGGAAGTGAGGGTAAAACGGTGTTAGTGCTTATCACCTATGACGTAAATACAGACACGCCGATAGGGCGCAAGCGGCTTAGGCAAGTTGCGAAGACATGCGTAAACTATGGTCAGCGCGTACAGAACTCCGTGTTTGAATGCGTGCTGGATGCGGCGCAATTAGTAACGGTGAGGAGCAAGCTGTTAAAACTAATTGATGAGGAAACGGACAGTTTGCGGTTTTACTCGTTGGGCAACAATTATAAAACTAAAGTGGAACATTACGGGGCAAAGCC
>JAITQY010000005.1 GCA_031288675.1 Oscillospiraceae bacterium
TGGTACAGTGCGCTTGATTTCCCCGCTCCGAAAACAGTACCGGACGGTACAGTTGCGTTTCAGGGAGTACCGGGCGCTTGGAGCGAGCATACGGCAATCAAGCTGTTCCCCGACCGTGAGCGTATTGCGTGCGAGTACTTTGAGGACGTATTTAACGCTGTGAAAACCGGGCGAGCCGCTTACGGTGTGCTGCCGGTAGAGAATTCCCGTACCGGAGCAATAGGGGAGGTATACGACCTGCTTCGCCGTCATGCGTGCTACATCGTTGATCAGATGTGGGTTTCTGTTAAGCAGTGCCTGCTTGGAGTCCCAGGAGCAACGATTGCGGATATTCGGGAAGTGCGTTCGCATCCGGAGGGTTTGTCGCAATGTTCGCGGTTTCTGAAAGGTAAAAACTGGGATCAGACAAGTGTGCGCAATACTGCGGTAGCGGCAAAGATGACGGCTGAAAGCAAAGATGCGCGTTACGCCGCGATAGGGTCTAAACGTGCGGCGGAGGTGTACGGATTAGATGTCATTGCCGATAATATTGCGGATGATTCTAAGAACAGGACGCGCTTTATCGCAATCGCGGCGGAACCGTTCTATGATGAGAAGTCTAATATCGTAACGGTAAGTTTTACGACCGCGCATAAAGCGGGCGCGCTGTGCGATACATTGCAGGCGTTTCAGCTTGCCGGAGTTAATTTAACACGGCTTGAGTCACGACCGGGTTCACAAGGAAAGTACAGGTTCTTTGCGGATTTGAATGCTTCGATTACGGATACGGCGGCACGTGAAGCGATAGCTCAGGCTGTGGCACAGTCCGATTATTTTGAGGTTTTAGGTTGCTACAGTGAAACTGAGGAACCCGCGTGAAGCCGCAGGAACGTAACATAATACTGATAGGGATGCCTGGCGTCGGAAAAACTACGGTTGGGCGGCTTGTCAGCGAACTGTCAGGACGTGAGTTTTATGACTCAGACGCAGTACTGGAAGCGGAGACGGGTAAAACCTGCGCGGAATTTATTATATCGCGCGGAGGGGAAGAATTCCGACGCGAGGAACGCGCCGTACTCAGGCGTTTGATGTCGCGCCGCGGCGTTGTGATTGCCTGCGGCGGCGGAGTACCGGTATATAACGAGGATCTGCTGCGCAAGAACAGCGTGGTTGTATATCTATGCCGACCGCTGGAGGAGATAGCGAAAGGATTGGACGCCTCATCTCGCCCACTGTCAGGGAATTTAGACGATCTCAAAGCTCTGTTTGCTAAGCGCGGAGATATTTACAGCCGCTGCGCGGATTTTACAGTTACGTCGGATACCGCGAATGAGGCGGCAAAATCGGTCGTTGACGGAGTTAAAAAGTATATGAAAGCGAAAATACTGGTTATTAACGGTCCGAATTTGAATATGTTAGGTATACGCGAACCCGGCGTGTACGGAAGCGAAAGTTATGAGGACTTGTGTGACTACATTCGGCAAGCGGCGGATGAGCGCGGAATCACGGCTGAGTTTATACAGTCAAACCATGAAGGTGAACTGATTGACGTAATACAATCGTCGCTGGGGGAGTTTGACGGTATTGTGATAAATCCGGGCGCGTATACACACTACAGTTATGCTGTTTATGACGCGCTTAAAGCCGTCACAGCCGTTCCGGCGGTGGAGGTGCATATATCCGATATTGCGTCGCGTGAGAACTGGAGACAAATTTCGGTTACGGCTTCGGCGTGCGTTGTGCAAATTACCGGACGCGGATTTCAGGGATATGTTGACGCGATAGACTTACTGCTGGAAAGGTTAGCATAGTAATGAAGACGTTTAGGCTCGCGGTAATAGGCGATCCGGCACGGCACTCGCTGTCGCCTAAAATACATTCGATGTTTGCGGACGCGTTAGGCGTGAGCGTTAGCTATGAAGCGATTGATGTAACCTCGGATAGGCTGGCGGAGTTCGTGCGTAGTTCAAGGCGTGAGTTTGACGGTTACAATGTAACTATGCCGCATAAGGAAACGATAATTCCGCTTTTGGATACGCTTGCTATATCTGCCGGAGAGTGCGGAGCGGTTAATGCAGTGAGAAATACCGGAAGAACACTGGAAGGACATTCGACAGACGGTTATGGTGTGCTGCGGTCGCTGAAACCAGTGTTAGGAGAGGTTTCCGGCAAGCACGCGGTAATTATCGGCGCGGGCGGAGCAGCAATAGCGGCGGCGACCGCGATGGTAAAAGCCGGAGCGAAAGTAACCGTAGTTTCGCGGAGGGAAATTGAGCTGCCCGGTACGGATGCTGCATACTTCGGACAGCTTAATGAAGTGTGCAAAGATGCGGAAGTTATAATTAACGCGACTCCGCTGGGCATGGCAGGCAAAGAGGAATTTGCAGATTTTGAATTTCTCAGCGGTACGGCGGCGGTTGTGTTCGAGTTCATCTACAAGCCTCGCGAGACGCAATTGCTGCGTGAGGCGAGAATACGCGGGCTGGAAACCGTTGAGGGAATTAGCTTGCTTATATGGCAGGCGGCGGAAGCGTTCCGGATTTTTACGGGGACCGAGGTTTCGGATGAAGTCGTTTCGGAAATTTGCAAAAAGTTTGAAACATTTGTTTGATATACCTTTTATATGTTTTAGAGTTTTAACGTACACGTATTATACCACAAGCCAAAGCGAATGTCAAGATGTAAACGTAAACAACCGTGAATTTTTATGTTTGCCGTTGCGCATTGAAACCTAAAATCTCTGTCAAACAAATCGTTAAATAGTGAACGGTTGACGGTGTAATTTTTACTTCCGTGTTGGGTAAAATAAAGCATACGCCGCCGCGTATATTCCTTTAATCAAATACGGAATAACGCGAACGGCGCTTGCGAATACAATACGGAGGGTTCGGATGAAGAAATTATTGCTAAGCATAGCCGGCTTTGCCGCGCTCGGACTTGGCGGAATAGGGATATTCTTGCCGGTGCTGCCGACGACGCCGTTCGTGCTGTGCGCGGCAGGATGTTTCAGCGCGGCTAATCCCGCTCTGTACCTAAAGTTAGCTAACAGCCGGTACTTCGGCGAGTACATCCGCAACTACCGCGAGAAAACCGGAGTAAGCCGCACGGCAAAGCTGCGCGCGCTGATATTCCTGTGGCTGACGCTGAGCGTCAGCGCGGCAGTATTCCGGCGGCCGTTAGTTTGGGCAATACTTGCGCTTGTTGGCGCCGCAGTGAGCGCGCATATAGCGTTGCTGCGCAAGAAAAAGGAAGCCGAACGGACTATTAGTTGCCACCGGCTATTTCCCAAACGGCGTCAATATTGATGCACTCTTCGACCACTGCCGCAAACGCTTCAAGCGCGGCCTCTACGCGGTCGTGCTGGTCAATGCCGTCGGAAGCTGCGCCGAGCATAGCCAGCCACTTGGCGCGCTGGAGCGGATTATCGAACAGACGGTGTATGTAAGTTCCAAAGATTTTACCATTTGGCGCAACCGCTCCGTCAAGCGTGCCGTCGGATAAACGGAGCAGGGGGACGGCGCCGGAACTAAGCTCCGTTTGTCCGCAGTGTATTTCATAACCGCGGAACGGTATGTTGTCGGAAATACTAACGCCGGTCACGTCCGTAACTTGTTTGGTTTCGTTTAAGACTGTATTGACAGGAAGAAGGTTCAGGCCGTTGATTTCGCGCGGCTCGCCTTCGATACCCAAAGGGTCGGCAATAGTTTGTCCAAGCATCTGGTATCCTCCGCAAATACCTAATACATACCCGCCGCGCCGTATATGCGCGGTCAAGTCAATATCCCAGCCCTGTTCGCGGAAAAATTCAAGGTCGCTGATAGTAGACTTACTGCCGGGCAGGATGACTATCTGCGCGTTGCCGGGTAAAGCCTGACCGGGCGCGACACGCACAAGTTTAACGGAAGATTCCGACTCCAGCGCGTCAAAATCGTCGTGATTTGAGATATGCGGCAGGATCGGTACGGCAATGGTTACTGCTCCGGAGCTTTTAAGGTTTGCCGGAACGGCGTCTTCTTCCGGCAGACTTCGGGCAGCCGCTATCCACGGAACTATGCCGAGACCTTGCCAGCCTGTAAATTGTTCGATTGCTCGGTAACCGTCATCGAATAAGCGCACATTGCCGCGAAATCGGTTGATGATAAACGCTTTTATCATAGCGGCGTCCTCCGGAGCGAGTACCGCCTTAGTCCCGGCTACGGAGGCAATAACTCCGCCGCGGTCAATATCACCGATAAGCGCGACCGGGCAGTTAGCCGCACGCGCGAAGCCCATATTAGCTATATCTCCGGCACGCAGATTTATTTCTGCCGGACTGCCTGCGCCCTCAACGATTACAAAATCGCAGGAGGATTTTAACCGCTCGAATGATTCAAGCACGACGTCAAGAAACTTAACGCGCCCGGTTATGAAATCGTTGGAATGCAGCCGTCCGACCGGCTTGCCCTGAACAATAATTTGCGAAGCCATATCGGAAGTAGGCTTAAGCAATACAGGGTTCATATCACAAATAGGAGGAACGCGGCAGGCTTGAGCCTGAAATGCCTGAGCGCGTCCGATTTCACCTCCGTCTATTGTCGGCGCGGCATTGTTGGACATATTCTGCGGTTTGAACGGCAGAACCTTAACGCCGCGATTAGCAAAGACGCGGCACAGACCTGCGGTCAGTACGGATTTACCTACGTCGGAAGCTGTTCCCTGAAGCATTATTGCGCGCATAAATGACTACTCCTTAGTATATTTTTAAGAATTATATCACAGAGGTAATATTTATGTCAATCGTAATATACATATGATGTTCATAAGCAATTTGCGAATACACATAAATTATATCTTGACAAATGCGTATTTTTGTGTTATGATGTAAGCGTATCGAGTGATAATTGATGTCTAAAGCAGGCGGTCGCTCTCCGCAAGGAGAGCGTGGATTGAAACTCAAGCACAATGACGGATATATCAGCCGCTACAATGGAGGCTGCTTTTTTGTGTCAGTAAGGCGCACATCAACGACCTCTATGTTTTCATCATATGCCGTTTGATAAAGTTGAGTTAGCTTTTTCATTGTTTGATACCTAATTCCGATCTTTGACGGCGTGCTTTTAGAAGCGCTTGGGTCAGCATATCCACTTCTTCTTGCGTGATTGGTTCTTTATCTCCGTTGTTAAAGGCTATATATGCCCCTTTTAGTTCTGGTGGGACAAGGATGGGTTCGTTGATTTCGCTGTCCATACCTAAAAGAAAATTGGGGGAGGCAGACAGCAGTTCGGATAATTTTGTCAAATTGTTTGAGTCAATTGGAGATTTACCCGATTCCCATCCGGAAAAAGTGGGTTGGGTAACCCCCAGCCTGTCCGATACCTCTTGCTGGCTTAATTGCGCAGCTTTACGAGCCTCTCTGATTCGCAGCATGTTTAATCACCTCCGTTATTTTATAACTTATATTTATAAGAAAGTCAAGAGAAAAAATAATTATAAAAAATAGAATAATCACTTAACAGAACAATTACTCTCCTTGCGGAGAGCGATGTTGCTTAATTTCAAAATGGAGCTTATTCTTTTATCAGGATATTTAGGAACCGGCTGGGCGGATTGGTCATAGTTTTGCCGTACATCATCCGGCGTTTGGCGGAGGTGACGTACAGCTTCTGCTTTGCCCGGGTCATTGCGACGTAGCAGAGGCGGCGTTCCTCCTCCATTTCCTCCGGTTCTCCGATTGATTGCAAACCGGGGAATATTCCGTCCTCCGCGCCGACAAGAAACACGACGGAGAATTCTAAGCCTTTTGCGCTGTGTATCGTCATCAGCTGAACCATATCAGTGTTCTGCGGGTCAGATTTGTCCATATCAGTGTACAAGGCGATTTCGTCCAGGTATGCCGGGAGAGAAGCGTTTTGTGAAGCGCGTGAAACATAATCAATAATAGAAGATTTAAGCTCCATTACATTTTCAATCCGAGTTTCGCTTTCAAGCGTCGCTTTTTCTTCGAGCGTACGGACATAGTCCGTTTTGTCAAGAAGAAAGTCATAGAACTCGTCAAGGCGCATTTGAGCGACCTTATTACGAAGTTCCTCCATAATATCAATAAAGCGCGAAAGTTTAACGGATGAACTTGCAAGCTCCGGATACTTAGGGATATTTTGCAGAACTTCAAAAATCGGCTTTTGCTCCGCCGCGGCAATCGCCGCGACATTATCTATTGTCTTTTGTCCTATTCCGCGCGGAGGAGTATTTATAATCCTCAGCAAGCGCAGGTCATCATTAGGGTTGGCGACTACGGCAAGATAACTGACAACATCTTTTATTTCAGCGCGGTCAAAGAAGCGCATTCCTCCGTATACGCGGTGAGGAACGCCGTTGCGCTTGAACGCAAGCTCAAAGTTCAGCGACTGCGCGTTTGTGCGGTATAGGATAGCCATATCGCGGTAGTTAAGTCCGCGAGCGTACCACTGCATAATCTGTACGGCGGCGTAATCGGCTTCGGCACGCTCATCCTGCGCGATTTTAAGCGTAAGCGGGTCGCCCTTACCGTTGCCAGTCCAAAGCGTTTTCCCTTTACGGCTTGTGTTTTCACTGATAACAGCGTTCGCCGCGCTG
>JAITQY010000027.1 GCA_031288675.1 Oscillospiraceae bacterium
GACCTCACCGAAGCGGACAAAGACAAGTACCGTTTCAGCGGCGTTTACTGCTACACCAACGCGGCGATGCGCGCTCACCTGTTAGACACCGTACGCTACACCGCAAAACACTTTGACGAGTTCATCCTCGACGACTGGTTCTTCACCTACTGCACCTGTGACGAATGCCGCTCTGCCAAAGGCGGACGCAGTTGGGAGGATTTTCGCACGGATCAGCTTGCTGAAATCGGAGACCTTATCTGCAAAGCTGCCAAAGAAGTCAACCCTAACTGTAAGGTTATAATCAAGTACCCCAACTGGTCGGAAGCGTATCAGGAGTCCGGATATTGCCCTGCTAAACAGAAAGACGTATTCGACCTGATTTATACCGGTACGGAAACGCGCGATACATTCGGCACCGACCAGCACTTGCCGCGATACCTAAGTTACAGCTTACCGCGCCTTATGGAGAACTATGCACCCGGACGCAACGGCGGCTGTTGGTTTGACCCGTACGGCTGTACGCCAATCGACTATTTCCTTGAGCAGGCGTATCTAAGCGCGTTCTCACGCGCTAAGGAACTTACGCTGTTCTGCTGGGGTTCACTTTACAAGAACAGAGTAATCACTCCGTTAGGGCTTCAGCTTGACGAAATTGACGCGTTTCTCTCTAAAGCCGGCGATCCGGTCGGAACCCCCTGCTATCTGCCTGATTCCGCGCAGGGCGAGGATCACCTTGAGGACATATTCGGAATGCAGGGCATTCCGCTGGAACCTACTCCAAACTTTCCGGCTGACAGCAAATCGGTGTTTCTCACGGTTCAGGCGCTCAAAGATCCGGATATTATACCTAAACTTACCGAATATATAAAGAACGGAGGCAAAGCGGTTGTAACAAGCGGATTTATGCTCCAGGCGCTCGGACACGGCATAGAGGAACTTACCTCTATCCGCTATAAAGGACGCAGATTCACTACCAACGCTTTTCGTGACGGCGCGTTCGGAGGCTCCGACAGCTACAGCCGCCGTCCGATGTCTTTCCCTCTGCCGGAACACCGCAATAACACAACTTGGGCGCTTGCCAAAGGCATTGTCGGCGAAGAAAACTACCCGATAGTTTTCAACGACCATTACGGAAAGGGTCAACTGATTACCATAACCGTTCCAGACGAGTTTGGATTAATATATGATTTGCCCGCGCCTGTTTTGAACGTTATCCGCGCTCAGTTTACGGACACGGTGCCAATCGCTCTGAACGGACCGGGCGAGGCAAGTTTGTTTGCCTACGACAATGATACTATCGCGCTCTATAAGTATACTGACAAGCTTACAAGCGGCGCGTACGAACTTGTCGTCAGCGGCAACGCAGATTTCCTTGAAGACCTCACTACCGGAATGAAAATGCCGCCCTCAGCGGCCGGATTCAACAGCACCACATTCAGGATTTTTATGTTGCAGCCCGGCGATTTGAATTTCTATAAGCTGCACTGGAACGCTCAGCGTATAACTCCTGCCGCGGAGTTCCGCGCTAACTCCGCCCCGAACGACAGCAGAGAATAAATATGCACAGGCAAAAGGGCAGCTTACCGCCGCCCCTATGTATCTTTTATCTTAGCGTTATGCGTTAACCGCACACGAAGCAGTACCAATCCTCGCGGATATTTGTCTCCAACACAGAAAACCCCGCCTCATTAAGCGCGGTTAGAACTTCTTCCGCGCGCGGAGCAATGATTCCGGAACACACAAACCGTCCGCCGTCATTCAGCCATTGCTTCGCAAGCGGCGCAAGCCGTATTATCGCGTCCGCCACGATGTTTGCAAAAATCAGGTCATAGCGCTCACTAACCGGAGTTTCAAATATATCACGGCTCTCAAATCTCGGAGCAACTCCGTTAAGCGCGGCGTTCTCACCCGCGATTTTCGGCGCGTTTTCGTCAATGTCATATCCCGTAACGTTGTCCGCGCCCCATAACGCTGCTGCAATAGCTAAAATCCCGCTTCCGCAGCCGAGATCAAGCACTTTTTTCGGATTTATATCGCCGAAAATACGTTCCCCCGCCTCAAGGCACAGCGCCGTAGTCGCGTGCGCTCCCGTGCCGAACAGCATACCCGGGTCAAGCCGCAAAACCGTTTTCCACTTCGGTACGATTACAAGGTTTTCTCCTATCGGCGTCGGCTGCCAAAACGGTTTCCAAGCATCATCCCAGTCGGATTCACTTACGCCTTTCTTCTCGAACTTCCCTATAAGAGGCAAAACCTCCGGCGGAAGCTCGCCGCCGACGTTAAGGTAAATCTTCACCGTCGCGGGACGCGGCGCGAATATCGCATCGTCAAAGTAATCCCAATTCCGCCGCGTAAGTTCTAAAAGCTGTTCCGTTTCCGCCGGATCATCCACAGAATAGCCGAACCCAAGCCAGTCAAGCATATCAGTTAGCTCGCCGGTCTTGCCGTCCAGCGGATATAAAGTAAACTCGTCGTATTGCATTATTTCTCTTTGAAGACGATTTCGCCGGGCAGAATCAGCCCGAGCCTCTCACGCGCGATAGTCTCAATCGTCGCTATGTCCTCCGCCGAGTCTATCTGCGCTCTAAGCGCGGCGTTATCCGCTTTCAGCGTTTCAAGCTTTGCGGCGATCTGAACTCCGTCTGCGTTTGCCTTTTGCACGTTTGCCAGTGTCTGCCGAAGCCACAGGGTCGCGAATATCAGCCCGGTTATTATCACCGCCGCCACGATTATGCTTTGCTTTGACTTTTGCTTGCGCATCGTTTTCTTTCCTCTCAATTATGTTAACCGAATAATCTATTCCGATATTAACATACTTCATTCTGTAACGCAAGCTATTTTTTGAAAATTTTACAAATTTTCTAACGCCGCGTACAGACATCCTAAACGGCGTTAAAATCAGACGTACAATCCGGCATACCAGCTTCAGTAATGCGTTCAGTAAATACGTTACGATTCGCGACAGCAGTATGAAATAAAGCGTAGTTCCCGGCAGGGCAAACAGCAAACTCAATAACCGCAGCCGACCGTTACCCGGTCCGTACCCGAGCATAAAAAAGCCGGCTCCGCACACCGCACAGAACAAAAAGTCAAATATCGCGGCAAGCATAGCCCGGCTTACCGCAAACCGGGCGCTCCGCCGCAGCACGGCAAAGAAGTCATACAGCACTCCGGCGATTGCTCCGAACCCGAATGCGTACAGAGCCTCAACGGCTTGCGACGTTACATATATCTCCATTCCTGTGCGGTTCGCCTACTTGAACAGTCTTGTCAGGAATCCGGTCTTGCCGCGCTCTTCCTCATATTCGATTGCGTCCACATAGCCGATTACTTCTAAATCTCCGCCGTCAACGGCTAACTTTTCGATTCTCAGCTCATGTCCGCGTATCAAAAGCACGCTTCCTTGAGTATGCAGTACGATAAGCTGGTCGTCAAAGCTTTCGACGTCGTCTACACCGGTAACAGTCAGTTTCCGCCGCCCTATCAGCGTAATATTATTATTGATAAGCTCCCGTGTAAGCGGGCTGTTTGAAATATTGCTCATATTGCCGTTCCTCCGAATTTGTACAAGTATAATTATACATATTCGGAAGCGCGTCAAAAAATGCTACCCGCAGCTATGACGACAGAAAACTTCGCAGTATCGTAACGGCGCGTTTCTCCAATCGCGAGATTTGTACCTGCGATACGTTCATAACCTTTGCGGCATTCGCCTGCGTCAGTCCGCGCCAATAACGCAGAACTATCACCTGACGCTCCTTATCAGGAAGCTTGCTGATAGCGTCCCTAAGCGCGACCTGCTCAAGCATTTTATCTTCTGCTGTGAAATCCGCCAGCGTATTCGCTAAATCGAACCCGTCGCCATCCTGACCAAGCTCGCGCTGCAAACTGTCAACAGCCGCCGATGCGTTCTCGCATACGGCAAGCTCCTCCGGACTATACCCCGTAGCTTCGGAAAGCTCTGATAATGCCGGAGAGCGCCCGAGCGTCTGCTCAAGCTCCGACTTCGCGCGCGCGATTTTATACGATTTCTCCTTGACCGACCGGCTGACCTTGACCGTTCCGTCATCCCTCAAAAACCGCTGTATCTCCCCGCTTATTTTCGGTACGGCATACGTACTGAACTTCGTGCCGTACTCCGGGTCAAAGTCACGCGCCGCCTTTATCAGACCCAAGCAGCCGATTTGATACAAATCGTCCGGATCGGTGCCGCGCCCGAAAAACCGCCGCGCTATACTCCAAATCAAACCGGAGTTCTCAGTAACAAGAACCTCCGTATCTGCGGTTATCATTTTCCGCCCTTGCTGAAGATACGCTTCTTCATTGTGACAGTCGTCCCTTTTCCGAGCGTACTGCGTACTGTCAGCTTATCCGTGAAGCCCTCCATCATTGAAAATCCCATGCCGGAGCGTTCCGCGTCGCCTGTTGTAAACAGCGGTTCGCGGGCTTTCTTCACATCCTCTATCCCAACGCCCCAGTCCTTAACGGCTATCTCTAACACGTTATCCTCAAGTATCCGGCATCGCATTTGTATCCTGCCGATCGCGTTAGGATACGCGTGAACGACGCAGTTCGTGACCGCCTCGCTTACGGCAGTTTTGATGTCGCCGATTTCGTCCGTAGTCGGATCAAGCTGAGCCGCGAACACTGCCGCCGCGTTCCGGGCAAAGCCCTCGTTAGCGGACTTAGATGGAAAATCAACCTTTATGTAATTCAGCGTTTTCATTATCTCTTCTCCTTTAGAGAGGTTACTTCAAGCAACTTGCCGATTTTAGCGGCGTTAAGCAATTTCATCGGCTGGCTCTGCACGTTCACTACCTCTGTTCTGCCTTCAAGCTCGTCCATAAGTTTTTTCGCCCGAACCAAAATCGCAAACGCGGAGCTGTCCGCGAAAACTACATCTTTAAGGTCAAGCTCTAAAACTGCCGGAAGGTTCTCATCTATTCCGCGCTTGATTGCGTCCATCGCCGCCCTTGCGTTATGGTGGTCGAGGTCTCCGCCGAACGCCGCTCGCAGCCGCCCGCATTCATAGCTAACTTCAATACTCATAATTTCTGCGTCCCTCTTTGAGTTTTTTGTTTCGGGACAAGCATAGCACAATCCAAAGTAGTAATTTGTCAAAACAAAGCAGACATAATCAATTTACAATTTATAAATAAAATTATCAAAACTTCCACATTTTACTATTAAACTCTTTTTTAGAAAATTGTTAATCCCGTTAATTTAAGATGAGCAGATATATCAAATAATTATTTTCCCAGCTGTTCACAAATTATTTACGATTGCACGCAAATAAACTCTTGACAAATCAGAAACTTTGTGTTATAATACTTGCGTAAGGATTAGTGACTAATATTTAATGATTAACGTTTCTCGCCTCCCGCCGTCCACTCTCGACTATTGACTGCTGACTATCTCGGCACCGCTCGCCCGCCGTTTCCCCCGTCCTAATTTTCAATTTGCCATTTGCAACTTGCAACTCCGCCGTTCTCCTCGTCCCCCTGCCGACTGTCGACTAATAACTACCGACTATTAAAAAAATCCCTTGACAAACGCGGTACATATAATGTAGAATAAACTGATTAACTATGATAGTTATTTATATATAAAAGGAGGTTGAGAAATTTAGTATGCTTGTATATGTACTTGTTGCTCTTGGCGGAGCGGTTATCGGCGGAGTTATCAGCGGGGTCATCACCGCTGCAAGGCTCAAAAAAGCTAATGAAGCCGCCGGCGTCTCTGCGGAGCGAATTCTCAATAATGCTAACAACGAAGTCAACCGCATCCTTACAGATGCAAAAAACAGCGCGGAAACCAAAAAACGTGAAGCGGCTTTGGAAGCCAAAGAGGAATACCTTAAAGGTAAAAACCAGTTAGAGCGCGAAACTAAGGAACAGGAAAAGCTGCTCACGGCTCAAAAAGAGGAAATTCGTCAGCAGGAACGCAGAATACATCAAAAAGAGGAGAATCTTGACCGAAAAACCGATCAGCTCGAAAAGCGTAACGAAACCCTTACGGTTAAGCTGAAAGAGGCTGACGAACTCAAAGTTCAGGTCGAACAAATCAAGGCGGAACAAACTCAAAAACTGTCGGATATCTCCGGCTGGACGGTAGATCAAGCCCGCGAATTCCTGCTCAACCGCGTTCAGGAAGAAATCACGCACGAGACCGCCGTTAAGATTCGTGAAGCGGAGGCTCGTTTCAAAGAAGATGCTGAGGAAAAAGCTAAGGAGTACATAACGGCGTCGATTCAGCGTATTGCCAGTGACTACATCACGGACGCGGCTGTAAGTACAGTGGCGCTTCCTAACGACGAGATGAAAGGACGTATAATCGGTCGTGAAGGACGCAATATACGTACTTTGGAAAGTCTTACAGGTGTTGATTTGATTATCGACGACACGCCGGAGGCTATCACGATTTCCAACTATGATCCTTACAAGCGCGAGGTAGCGCGGCTGACGCTGGAAAAGCTTATTCTCGACGGGCGTATTCAGCCGACGCGTATTGAAGAAGCCGTTGAGCGCAGCAAGAAAGAAGTAGACGCCTCAATGAAAGGCGAGGGTGAGCGCGCGATGTTTGAGACCGGCGTCAACGGTCTGCATCCGGAGCTTGTTAAAATACTCGGACGCTTACGTTACCGCACCAGCTACGGTCAGAATGTATTAGGACACTCTATTGAGGTAGCCAACCTTGCCGGACATATGGCGGAACTGGTCGGCGAGGACGTTAGGCTTGCCAAACGTGCCGGACTGCTTCATGACATCGGCAAGGCGATTGACAAAGAAAACGAAGGTACTCATATCTCACTCGGCGTAGAGCTTGCGCGCAAGTACCGCGAGCATCAGGAGGTTATTCACGCTATCGAGTCTCATCACGGCGACGTTATACCGCGCACTATAATCGCTTGCCTTGTGCAGGCTGCGGACGCGCTTTCCGCGTCACGACCGGGCGCCCGGCGCGAAAACGTTGACGCGTATGTCAAGCGTTTGGAGCAATTGGAGGAAATTACTACGTCGTTCCCGGGTATCTCAAGCGCGTTTGTTATTCAGGCGGGACGTGAGGTTCGCGTTATGGTACGTCCTGAAGAAATAGGCGAGGACGCTATGATTTTGCTCGCGCGTGAAATTGCGGGCAAAATCGAGAAAGATATGGAATATCCCGGTCAAATTAAGGTCAATCTCACCCGTGAAACCCGTGCTGTAGAGTACGCGAAGTAACTTTATAGAACTAAACGGATTGTGCTGGCGTGCAGGGAGGGTGCGAAATGGCGAAACCCCGTAAAATGCTGTCGGATATTGATATTCCCGCTGTTGACGGATTGTTCAGGCTGATACCCTCGCAAAGCAAAGAAACTGTAGCTAAGTGGGCGGTAGACTATGCCGGACGCATACTTCTGCCGCTGTGGATAAAATACTGTCCTGATGACGTTCGCCCGCAAGACGCGCTGGATGCCGCACGCGATATGATTGCAAAGAAAATCAAGTGGGCGGAGCTTAATCCAAAAGTCGCGGACTGCATATCCGCCGCTAAAGATATGGAAACCGAACCTGTTCCGCGCGGTGAGGCGCGTGCGATTGCGCAGTGTTCATCGGCTATTCACTCGGCAAGCCACGCGATGGGGCTTGCGCTTTACGGAGCGCTCGCCGTCGCGTACGATAAGGTTGGCGTTAACGCTCCGAGAGATGAACAGGACAGGGTTGCGTCGGAAGAATGTGAACGTATGCTTGCCGCGCTGCAATCCGTTGCGGTAACTAACGAACCTAAACCATGCAAAGTTAGCTGGAAGTGCTGAAAATACTGCTAATACTTAGAAATATTTTGGCAGGTAATGGGATTAAAGAAAGGGACATCAAAATGGATTTATATTTTGTTACGGCTGCGCTCGTAATAGCGGGAGTAATTATATTTATTACGTTTAACAAAATTCAGGAGCATAACCAAAAGAGCGCGTTAAGCTCGGAGTATCATGCGCGTTATGCGGCGGCTGCAAACCGCGCGAAGCTGCTGAAGATACTTATTCCGGTATTGCTGTTTGTAATTTTGATTGGCACGATAGCCGCGAAAGCAGTAAGAGTAGTTGACAGTACTGAGGCGCTTGTAGTGAGGACGTTTGGTAAGGTGTCAAGCGTTAAGACTGCCGGACTGCAATTTCTGAATCCTTATACGGAAACGGGTACAACCTATGTGCTGTCAACGCGGCAGGTGGATGCGGAAATGGAAGCGTACAGCAAAGACGCTCAGGCGGTGATTATCGAGCTTACGACACAGTACCAGCTTGACTCGGCGCGGCTTATGGACATCGCTACCCAATACGGTACTCAGGCTATGCTTGAGTACAAAATAACCAAGATAATTGAGGCACGAACGAAGATAGCCTTCTCACGCGACAGCGCGATGACGATAGTCGAGACGCGCGAGCAGATTTCGCCGCGGGTGTTATCGCTTGTATCAGAGATTGAGGATATGTACTTTATTGAGATACTCAATCTTGAGATAGTTGACATCTCGTTCTCCGATGTGTTTGAAAACGCGGTAGAACAGAAGATGCTTGCCGAACAGGAAAAGCTGAAAGCGGAATACGAAAAGGAACAGGCGCAAATTAAGGCTGAGCAGGAAAAATCCGTGCGCACAACTCAGGCGGAAGCGGATTTAGAGGTTGCCCGTAAGAAAGCTGAAGCGACAGTAATTACGGCTCAGGCTGAGGCTGAGGCTGACGCGCTGAAGATACAGGCGGAACAGCTGAACAATATGTCGGCGGAGTTAAGGGCGTATATCTTGCAGCAACTGTTCTATGACAACTGGGACGGAATACTGCCGCGCATTATGTCCGGCGGAGAGAGCGGTATGCTGATTGATCCCTCTTCGCTGCTTAATTAAAAGGTGTTAAGCGTTGCAAATTGATGTAATTACGCTGTTTCCGGAGCAATTCAAGGCACTTTTGGACATAAGCATAATAGGTAAAGCGCAGGAGCGCGGATTAGTACAGATAACCGCATGGCAGCTTCGGGATTATACGCAGAATAAGCAGCGGCAGGTGGACGATTACCCTTACGGCGGCGGCGCGGGGATGATACTTAACGCGCAGCCGCTGAAATCCTGCTTAGACGCTATAACGGAAGCGCGCGGAGGCGAGCGTATTCACACTGCGCTGATGAGTCCGGCTGGCAAGACGTTTACTCAAGCGGACGCGAGACGTTTGTTAGAGCTGAAGCGGCTTGTGCTTGTCTGCGGACATTATGAGGGTTTGGATGAACGATTCACGGAGCTTTGCGTTGATGAAGAGATCTCAATGGGCGACTTTGTGCTTACCGGTGGGGAAATCCCTGCAATGGCGGTCACGGACGCGATATGCCGGATTGTTCCGGGCGTTCTATCCGGCGAAGACAGCTTCACCGGAGAAAGTCACTGGAACGGTTTGCTTGAGTATCCTCAATACACGCGCCCGGAGGTTTGGGAGGGCATTGCGGTTCCGGAGATTTTGCTCTCCGGCGACCACGTTAAAATCGAGGCGTGGCGGAAATATATGTCGCTTGCACGCACAATGAAACGCCGTCCGGATATGTACGAAGGTAGTCGTTAGGTATTAGTCGGCAGTCGACAGGGGACGGGAGATAGCCGTTAGTCAAAAGTCGTGAGTAGACCGTGGACAGGGGAAACGAGGGATGTTAATCATTAAATATTAGTCATTAACCATTACACAAGCATTATAACGCAAAATTTCTGATTTGTCAAGAGATAAATTGTGTGTAATCGTAAATAATTTGTGAACAGTATTTTTACAAGAGAGGTTTTTCGGGAAAGACCATTTAGCTATCGGAATAAATCCGGAACGGCAATAAAACAACTTTTATTATCTGCGAGGGAAAAGAGGACAAATGAAAAACAATTTGACCGAGGGTTCGGTTTGGAAAGTACTTTTACGGTTTACGATACCGTTTTTGCTTAGCGGACTGTTTCAGGTTGCATACGGCACGGTAGACGTGTACTTTTTGGGACACTACGGGCAGGGCGCGAGCCTTGCGGGCGTATCAAGCGCAAGCCAGGCGATGAGTATGCTTACGTTCGGGTTTATGGGGCTTGCAACCGGCGGAACTGTCCTAATCGGGCAAAGCGTAGGAGCAAAAGACGATAAAACCGCCGGTAAGGCTACGGGGAATATAATTACGATATTCGCGTGCGTAGCGGTGTTCTGCACTGCGATACTTCTATTGTTACACAGCAACATCAACAATCTTATGAACGTACCTGAGGACGCGAAGAAATACGCCAACGATTATCTTTTGGTCTGCGGACTTGGCAGCGTATTTATAATGGGATACAACGTGGCAAGCTCGATTTTATGCGGGCTTGGCAACAGCAAAGCGCCGTTGTACTTTGTCGCCGCAGGATGCGTTGCCAACATAGTTGTGGACTATATCTTTGTTGCGAAACTGAATATGAACGCGGTCGGGGCGGCACTTGCGACAGTGCTTGCGCAAGCGGTAAGCTTGATTTTTGCAATCATATATATAAAGGTTACGAAACTTCCGTTTTCGTTCTCCAAACGCGATTTGATACTTGATAAGGCTACCAGCGGCAGGATTTTGAAAATCGGCGTACCCGCCGCGCTTCAGCAGTCGCTGATAGGGTTCTCGTTCAACCTGATTACCACGATAACCAACGGAATGGGCGTTGCCGCCGCGGGAGGATGCGGGGTAGTAGGCAAGGCTGTAGACTTGTGTATGATGATACCGTCATCGTTCAGCAGCGCGATAACGTCTATAACCGCGCAAAATGTAGGCGCGGGCAAGCCGGAACGGGCGCTGAAAAGTATGTGGTACGGCGTCTTGCTGTCGCTTGTATTCGCCGTGCCGTATATGCTGCTTGGAACATTCAAGCCGGAGTTTGTCGTCGGTATATTATCCTCTGATCCTGCGGTAATTGAGGCCGGAGCGCGGTATCTGATTCCATTCAGCTGGGACTGCGTACTTGTGAGCTTTGTATTCTGTATGAACGGCTACTTCAACGGACGCGGCAAGAGCCTGTTCACGATGGCGCACAATATCAGCACGACATTTTTAGTGCGTATTCCGATTGTATGGTTTGCGAGCCGAGCAGCAGGTGCAACGTTATTTGAGGTGGGATTAGGAACACCAATCGCTACGTTCGCAAGTTTGATAATCTGTCTTGTATATTTACAGATTATGAGAAAGCAAGCGAAACCAGCAGCAAATCAATGAAGTTAAAAAGAGTTACCGGACGCGTAGAACGCGTCCTTTTTGTTTTTGCAAAAGAAATTTCATAAATTTGGGATTATAGCCGAAAAATAGCTTGAAATCTGTGTGAATGTAGGATATAATAATAAGTGAAAATGATTGCGCGTTTGCTCCGGGAGGTTATTAAAACAAAATGTCAATTAGAGTAGGTATAAACGGATTTGGTCGTATCGGGCGTTTGGCTGCGAGGGCAGCATTTTACCGCGGGGATATTGAAATCGTCGCTGTCAATGATTTGAAAGGCGCGGATTACCTGGACTATATGCTAAAGTATGATACGATTCACGGACGGTTTAAGGGTGAGGTTGCGCACGATGAGAGCAATCTGATAGTTAACGGCAAGAAGATTCCTGTTTACAGCATCAGGGACCCTGCGGAAATACCGTGGGCAGATACCGGGGCAGAGGTTATTTTAGAATGCACAGGACTGTTTGCCGATACGGCTAAGGCGGGCGCTCATCTTAAGGGCGGAGCAAAATTAGTAGTTATCAGCGCGCCGAGCAAGGACGATACGCCGATGTTCGTAATGGGTGTTAACGAAGAAACCTATGACCCTAAGTATAAGGTAATAAGCAACGCAAGCTGCACGACTAACTGTCTTGCGCCGTTAGCTAAGGTTATAAACGACGCGTTCGGTATTACGGACGGGCTGATGACGACGGTACACAGCACTACGGCGACTCAGCAGACTGTAGACAATACCTCCATCAAGGATTGGCGCGGAGGACGCGCGGCGAGCGCGAATATCATCCCAAGTACTACGGGCGCGGCTAAGGCGGTGGGCAAGGTGATTCCGGAACTTAACGGGAAACTAACGGGAATGAGCTTCCGCGTGCCGACGCTTGACGTTTCGGTTGTAGATTTAACGTGCAACCTTGCAAAGCCGGCGAAATACGAAGAGATTTGCAAGGTAATCAGAGAAGCAAGCGAAGGAGCGCTTAAAGGTATCCTTGCGTATACCGACGAAGATGTGGTGAGCAGTGATTTTATCGGCGACGCGCATACTTCGATATTTGACGCTAAAGCGGGAATCGCACTGACCGATACTTTTGTAAAACTTGTCAGCTGGTATGATAATGAGTGGGGCTACAGCAACAAGCTTCTTGATTTGGCAAAGTACGCAATGAGCAAATAGTCTGTAGTCGACAGTTGGCAGTCGACAGGGGACGAGGGTAACGCGTAAGAATTGTAAATTGCAAGTGGCAAATTGAAAATTAGGACGAGGGTAACGACTGGCGCGGAATACTGAGATAAACAAGGGGGTTGTGTGATGATTGAAAAATTAGGGAAAGATGTGTTAGATACAATCAACACGTACGGGAACTTCCCTAAGGAGGGAGTTAAGTTCGTAGACATTCTTCCGGTGCTTCAGAATAACGATCTTCTTAACAGAATTATCAGCTACTGGAAGAGTCTTTGCGAAAACTATAAAATTGACGCAATCGTTGCGCCGGAGTCACGCGGGTTTTTGTTCGGGTCGATTTTGGCGCATGAGATGGATATTCCTTTTATTCCGATACGCAAGTCGGGTAAGCTGCCGGGTAAACTTATAAGCACCGCGTCGCAGTCGGAGTACAGCACGGAGGTGCTGGAGATGCAGGTGCTCGGCGAGAATTTCTCCGGTAAAACGGTATGTCTTGCGGACGACATAATAGCGACCGGCGGCACGATGAAATCAATGATTGAGCTTATACGGTCGAACGGACTGAATGTTCCGCTTGTCCTGCATATCCTAAGCGTTAAGGGTCTTAATGAGCTTCAGCTTGAGGGTACGGTTCCCGGTACGGATATAAAGTACTATACGCTGTGTGAATTTGAAGAGTGAGCGTTGATACGGTGAACAGGGATTGCGGGATAATCCCGCAATGACGATATAATCTGTACCAAAGTAATCTGTAAATCAACGCGGCTATGATGCCGCTGATTTATAAAAAAATTGTGGGAGGGCAACGTATGTCTAAGGTAGACAAGTTCTTCAAAATCAGCGAAAGAGGTTCCAACGTCAGCACGGAGATAAGAGCGGGAATTGTTACGTTTATAACAATGGCTTATATCTTACCCGTAAACAGCGGAATGCTGGCGTCAACAGGCTTAGATCAAGGGGCTGTGTTTATGGCGACGGCGCTTGCCGCCGCGCTCGGCACGATACTTATGGGACTATGGGCAGGATTGCCGTTGGCTCAGGCGCCGGGTATGGGCTTAAACGCGTTCTTCACCTACACCGTAGTGTTCAGTATGGGCTTCACTCCGCAGTTTGCGCTTGCGGCGGTACTTACGGAAGGCGTGATTTTCATCATACTTAGCCTCACGGGAGTACGCGGAAAGTTGCTTAAAGCCCTGCCGAAGCAGCTGCGAATCGCAATTTCCGCCGGTATCGGGCTGTTCATCGTATTTATCGGACTGCAAAACGCCGGAATAATAGTAGGCGGAGCGACACTTGTCGAGGTAAGCGGCTCGCTTAGAAGTCCGGCTGTCGCGCTGGCGGTAATCGGCATTGCAATCACAGCGGTACTGTGGCTGCGCAAGGTTAAGGGCGCGCTGCTGTTAGGCATTCTCGCAACGTGGATATTAGGGCTTATCGCGCAGGCGGTAGGGTGGTATCAGGTAAACATAGACGCAGGTGTGTACTCGCTTTTACCGGGCGGGATAGTGCGCGCGCCGCCAAGCCTTGCGCCGACGCTCGGATTGTGTTTTAAGGGTTTTGAAGAAGCGTTCGCGACGCCGGCTTCAATCGGACAGTTCCTTCTGATAACAGTAACGTTCCTGTATGTTGATATATTTGATACGCTCGGTACATTCGCCGGAGTAATGATAAAAGCCAAACTTGCCGATGACGACGGTAACTTCCCCGGCGTAAACGCGGGTTTTGCGTCTGACGCTATTGCGACTACGGCGGGCGCGATTTTAGGAACTTCCACGACAACGACGTTTGTAGAGTCCGCCGCCGGCGTTGAGGAGGGCGGACGCACCGGTCTTACCGCCGTTGTGGTAGCCGTACTGTTTTTGCTTGCGATTCCTTTCTATCCGATCATCAGCGCGATACCGGGCTTTGCGACGGCTCCGGCGTTGATTATGGTCGGACTGATGATGTGCGAAACGCTGAAAGACTTTGACTGGGGCGATCCGGTATACCTCATTGCCGGAGTAATCACGATGATGTTCATGGTACTTGGGTACTCAATTTCCGCCGGTATCGCGTGGGGCGTTATCTTCTACCTGATTGCGAAAGTCGCTAAGGGCGAAGGAAAGACCATCCATCCGGTGACTTGGGTAATCGGTATTTTACTGTTCATCAAGACATTTGTGATGTAAGATAACGGTGCGCGGTTCAAGCGCCGCCGTCATAACACCATTGGAAGCTGAATATATTTAAGTGAGCGAATATGAAACAATCGGGAATTAAGCCGGTAGCGAGCAATCGCAAGGCGTACCACGATTTCTTCGTGGAGGATAAAATAGAGGCTGGAATCGCGCTGTCCGGTACGGAGGTCAAAAGCGTCCGTGCCGGAGGCGTGAACCTTAAAGACAGCTTCTGTGTGTTCAAAGACGGCGAATGCTATCTTCGCGGTACGCGGATAAGCCCGTATGAAAAGGGCAACATATTCAACCGCGATCCGGAGCGGCTGCGCAAGCTGCTGCTTCACAAGCGGGAGATACGCAAATGGGCGGCGGCGGTGGAGCGCTCCGGTTATACTGTGGTTCCGCTTAGCGTGTATCTTAAAGACGCGCTTGTCAAGGTGGAGCTTGGGCTTTGCAAAGGCAAAAAGGACTATGACAAGCGCGACAGCATCAACGCGCGCGACAGTGAACGCGAAATCGCAAGGGTAATGAAAAATAATAATCGCTATAATAAGGGAGGATTTGACGAATGACTTTTGACAGAGCATACTTAAAAAAGGATGCGCAAGCCGCTATGCGGGGATATAAACCTAATCCGATAGGTGTCGCTGCGGTTTACCTCGTAATATGTTATATATTGCAGGGGCTGACGCTACGCGTAAACCATTTCTTTGAAAACTATTCGGAATTGATGAGCGCGTTGATGAACGGATATTACCCGTTTATACAATCTCCGACTGCGGCAGACCAATTGATAGGTATTGTGATTAATATTGCAATCATAATGCTGGCGGTAGGATTCAGCATTTTCTGTATGCACGTTTCACGCGCGCAGAAAGGCGGATTTGAGGACATCTTTGGAGCGTTTACGACATTTTTCCGTTATTTCGGGCTGGCATTCGTGATGGGCATATTCATTTGTCTGTGGAGTTTATTGCTGATAGTGCCGGGTATTATCGCGGCATACCGTTACCGTTTAGCTATTTATCTTGCTATTGACCATCCGGACTGGGATATAATGCAGTGTATAAATGAGAGCAAACGCCTTATGTACGGTCACAAAGGCAAAGCTTTTGTGCTTGACCTCAGCTTTATCGGCTGGGGCATCCTTACCGGAATGACGTGGGGAATACTCGGTATTTGGACGGCGCCTTATATAGGAATCACTAATGTACGGTTTTACGAGTGGGTACTTGCCGCCAACGGAGAGAGCTACATCCCTTCGGACGGCGCGGCGCCTAAGAATTACGAACCCGTCGAGGCGGACGGGTCGGAGCCTACGTCTCCGCCTCCGGAACTGCCGGACAGCGCGGGCGACACGGATAACTCCGGCGAGGGCGGCAATAACGACGGAGACAGCTTTTGGAAATAGAGAGCCGCGCACGTTCAGAAATGTAAACCACAGGGGGAGTATACTCGCCCCTTATAATTTTGCCGCGCAATGATGTGACGTTTTTAACCTTTATCCTGCTTTTGAGTTTATCCGAAGACGGCGCTTTTGACGCCGTAGGTCAGTACGATGACTATTATTCCGGCAATTAAGCAACCAATCCCGATTGCGGGAAGGGCGGTTTTCATACGTATGTCAAGCAGCACCGCGAGCATAGCGCCCGTCCATGCGCCTGTACCCGGAAGCGGTACGGCAACGAAAATTGCCAGGGCAATCAGTATTGAGCCTTGACGGAGCTTGCCGCTTTTTTTAAGCACCTTGCGCATCTTTTGATGGATGATACGGTCGAGAAAACTGCTCTTGCTGCAAAGCCAGTTGATTACTCGGCGCATAAATAACAATATAAACGGCGCCGGTAAAACCGAGCCGGCTACAGACGCGATAAACGTAGCCGGAATCGGCAACCCCATCGCCGCCCCAACAGGAATAGCACCGCGCAGCTCAATGACCGGCAGTGCTGATATTAAAAATACGTAAAGGATTTGCCGAAGCATCCGAAATTACGCGGCGCGTGTAACTTTTCCGGAACGCAGGCAGCGCGTGCAAGCATAAACATGCTTAGGCGAACCGTCAACGATAGCTTTGACGCGTTTGACGTTCGGCTTCCAAGTTCTATTGGAACGGCGGTGCGAGTGGCTGACCTGAATTCCGAACTCTAACTTTTTATCGCAGTAAGAGCATTTTGCCATAATTCTAAACCTCCCTTGGCAGACGTGAAAGTTATTATACAGCAGAGTAAAGCTTTTGTCAAGCATTTTCGAGAAGAAAATTTACACGAAATCTCAAAATCTTTGAAATTCCTATTGACAAAGATGAAATAGTACTCTATAATATATATTTGCGCGGAAATCGGGAACAGGGGGAGCGTTAATCCGCGCTGAAGCTCAATGCCCTGTCTACCCTAATATTATGGAGGAACCGCAAATGGCGGTAGTATCAATGAAGCAGCTTCTGGAAGCGGGCGTCCACTTCGGACATCAAACCAGACGCTGGAACCCCAAAATGGCGCAGTATATATATACGGAGCGCAACGGAATCTACATCATCGATCTTCAAAAGACGGTGAAAAAGCTTGACGAGGCATATGACTTTGTACGCAAGCTTGGAGTTGACGGCAGGACTATTTTGTTTGTCGGAACTAAGAAGCAGGCTCAGGAAGCGGTCAAGGAAGAAGCGGAGCGCGTGGGAATGTACTGGGTAAACGCCCGTTGGCTGGGCGGAATGCTGACCAACTTCAAGACGATGCACACGCGTATTGAGCGTTTAGCGCGTCTGCGCAAGATGGAAGAGGACGGTACGTTCGACATTCTTCCGAAGAAAGAAGTCATCAAACTTCAGAGCGAAATCGCTAAGCTGGAGAAGTATCTCGGCGGAGTTAAGGAGATGCGCAGACTTCCCGGAGCTTTGTTCATTGTTGACCCGCGCAAAGAAGTGAACGCGGTGGCGGAGGCAAAGAAACTCGGTATTCCGATTGTAGCGATTGTGGATACGAACTGTGATCCGGACGAGGTTGATTACCCTATTCCGGGCAACGATGACGCAATCCGCGCAATTAAGCTGATTGCTCAGGCGATGGCGAACGCGATTCAAGAGGGACACGAGGGAAAGACTGCCGAAGACGAAGTTGAGGCTAAGGATGCAGAAGAGGTAAATAAATAATGTTTACAGCAGCAGATGTAAAAAACCTGCGCGAAATCACCGGCGTAGGAATGATGGATTGTAAGAAAGCGCTGACAGAGTCGAACGGCGACTTTGACAAAGCTGTGGCATGGCTGCGTGAGAAGGGTCTCGCGACCGCGCAGAAGAAAGCGGGACGTATCGCCGCCGAAGGCGTAGTCGCCGTATTTATTGCGGCTGACAGCGCGGCAATCGCGGAGGTCAATATTGAAACCGACTTCGCGGCGAAGAACGAGAGCTTTATCAAGTTTGCGGACGACGTAGCCGCGGTAGCCGCAGAAAAGAATCCGGCAGATTTGGACGCGCTGCTTGACGCGGCGTATCCGGGCGAGGGCAAGCCCGTAAAGGACGTGCTTATCGACCGCGTTCAGGTAATCGGCGAGAACATTCAGATACGCCGTTTTGAACGCTACGGAGCGGGAGTGAACGTAAGTTACATTCATCACAATAAAAAAATCGGTGTGCTGATCCAGCTTGAAACGAGCGAAAACATCAAGGATAAGGCGGAAGTCGCGGAACTTGGACGCGATCTTGGAATGCAGATAGCGGCGCTTCGTCCGCGCTATTTGGACAGCAGCTCAATAAGCGAAGAGGCAATTGCCACGGAGCGCGACATTCAGTATAACAAGGCGCTTGAAGAAAACCGCGAGAAGAAGCTTCCGGAGGATAAGGCGCAGCAGGTAGCCGAGAAGATGGTCGCCGGACGAATGAACAAGTTCTTTGAGGAAGTTTGCCTTGTTAACCAAGCGTTTGCGAAAAACGGCGATTTTACTGTTGAGGCTTACGTCAAGCATGTAGCGAAGGAACTCGGCGGAGAAATCAAAATCGTCAAGTTTACGCGCTATGAGGCGGGTGAAGGTATCGAGAAGAAAGCTGATAACTTCGCTGAGGAAGTCGCAAAAATGGCGGGTACAAATTAAATTATCAAGGTACAGTTAAGAATCATACGTCGTGCAGAGAGTTCTCTGCGCGGCGTTATTCGTTTGCTACATAAACATTATAGCACACACAAACGCAAATGTCAAGAGTTAATTTGTGTTTTCGCGTAAATATTTTATGAACAACCGGCAGCTAAGTTACGGCATAACAGAAACAATATAGTCGTTAGTCCAAAGTCGGCAGTCGAGAGTGGACGATGGAACGTTGGGCGAGCAGCCGCTTCGACCGGTTAAACCCTGTTTAACGATACCCCTCACCGCTAAGACACAGCGGTGAGGGGTATCGGATATTATTAAATTAACGGGGTTCTGGATTGCTTCGTTTAACGGGTTTCTGTCATCTAAGCCATTCGGGAGTACCGTCATACGGAGTTTCCTGCGGAGCTTCAGTTGTGCCCGAACCATTGCTGTCATTGTCGTCCCAGCCATACCATGGCGGAGCATACGGCGAATAACCGTCAGGATATTCAATACCGCCGCCCGACCCGAAGCTGCCCGAATTTGCGCGGGTATGCACATAGCAGTCGTACAAGCGGTCTACCGTAAACGGCATATCGCTTTCCGGAAGCGGAACTTTATATTCCGTACATTTGGAGACGTCAAGAACGCTGATCCTAACAAGCGTGTCAAGCGGACAATATTGTGTATGCAGTCCGGTGATAGTACCAGCCTTATATATCTTTCCGCTCGCGTTTGCGGTATCTGTCTGAAGCTTGCAGAAGTCATAATAAACGTGTGCGTCGCATTTGTCCTGAGGTACTTCGCCGGAGCGCATCATCACGGTAACGGTGTGGTCGCCCAGCATATAATCCTTACACGCGCTTGTAGCAAGTTTGCCGGAATCAGCACAAATAGTGACCTCTTTAAGGTTCTCCGGCACGCTGAACTGGCGCGGCTCTAAGTTCTCGTGTATCTTGCTCATCACCTTGCTGAACAGCGAGTTTGCCGGACTGACGCTTGTGCTGATGTTTTCTGGATTTTCATATCCGACCCAAACCACGCCGACATAATACGGCGTATAGCCCGCAAACCAATGGTCGGAGCTTCCGCTGGAAGTACCCGTTTTGCCGGCAATCGGAATTCCAGTAACGCCTTTCATGTTCGCGCTTCCGCCCGTACCCGGTGAAACGAGTACGCGCTTCATCATCTCCACCATTTGGTACGCCGTGTACTCACTGACAGCGACGTTTTGCTTCGGTTGATTGTCGATATAGATTTTGCCGGCGGAGTCGTAAATCGCGCTGAACGTCCGGCTTTCGGTATAGATACCCCGGTTAGGGAAGATGCTGTACGCCGCCGCTTCTTCACGCACGCTTATACCTCTTGTAAGCTGACCTAACGATAGAGGAGCGTAATCAATATCTGTAAGCCCGTTTTCAAGCCGAATCAAGCTCGTTATATGAAGTTTGTCCTCAAGGAACATAAACGAAACCTGCGGTGTAAGGCGGTCTAACACCTGCGCCGACACGGTGTTTATTGACATTTGCAGCGCATCGCGTACCGTAATCAGCCCACGGTTAGTACGGTCGCTGTTCTTAGGCCACCATCCATCCGTCCGTCCGTTAAGAACTCCTGTTGCACTGTCGTTGATAAGATGCCACGGTTTTATCAAGCCGAGATCAATCGCGGGCGCGTATATCGAAATAGGCTTAATGCTTGAGCCCGGAGGACGTTTCATATCTGTGGCATAGTTGTAGGTACGCTTGCCTTCTTTCTCGCCAAGTCCGCCTGCCATCGCTACAATATCGCCGGTGTACGGATCGCTGATAATCACAGCGGAGTTCAGTGTCTGGGTTTTACTGCTGCCCTGAGGATAGTTCTCCGGATCAGTATAAATCTCGTCAACCATCGCTTGTATCTTGGGATCAATGGTCGTGTAAATCGAATATCCGCGCGTAAAAAGATATTTGCTTGCTATCTCACGCGGGACTTGCTCTTTGTCCATAATCGCCTTGATAACATCTTCAATGACCGCGTCGGTGAACCATGAATAGGCGCTTGCCTTTTTCTCGTTAGTTTCACCGTTTTCGTTCTGACGCACCTCCGCGCGCCGGAATACGAGCGTTTCCGCGACTGCCGCGTCGCGCTCCTCTTTTGTTATCATTTCCTGGCGGTACATTTCTGAGAGGATGACTTCCTGACGCTCCTTGTTGCGCTGACGTGAAGCCTCGCTGATATAAGGGTCGTACAGCGAAGGATTGTTTGTAATGCCAACCAAAGAAGCGCATTCGGCAAGGGATAGATTCCAAACGTCCTTGCCAAAGTAAACCCTTGCCGCCGCACCTACGCCCTCGCAGCTTTCTCCAAGCGGTATGATATTCAGATAGGCTTCAAGGATTTCTTCTTTGCTGTACCGGTCTTCAAAGTTCAGCGCGCGGAATATTTCCGTCAGTTTGCGTTTGACCGTCGCCTCATTATCGCCGGTGACGTTTTTGATAAGCTGCTGAGTAATAGTTGACCCGCCGAAATTGTTCTTCATAAAGAACATCTTCATAAAGGCGCCGCCCGTGCGGTACCAGTCTACTCCGTGGTGCTTGTAAAATCGCTTGTCCTCAATAGCTACCGCGGCGTTGCGCAGGTTAAGCGGGATTTCTTCCAGTGTTACCGGAACGATATTTTCGTCTGAATAGAGCCGTTCCGACTCCATCCACATCTGCAAGCCGCTGTCATAGTAATAAATAACGCTCGTCTGCGACTGTGCAAAGCTGGAAAGATCAACGTTTATCTCGTCGTCAAACGCCGTCTTGATGTAGTTCGCAAAGAAACAAGAGAAAATCAGCCCGGTTATCACGGCAATAATCAGGATTGTCCCTATAATTTTCAAAATCCCTGAAACAATACCGCCGACAGCCTTGCCGGACAGCTGTGCGACCGTTTTTACGTTGTTTATAGCTTTCGCGCTTGGCGCTTTCATTTGTGTTATTATCCTCCAAACAACCGAAATGGTTTCAAAGCATTATACTTCAACTCTGCGTCAATGTCAATCGAATTAACACATATTTTACTTTTTGGACTTTCTGCCCAATGGGTTTTCTCTGTTAATTGAATGTTAAGTCTATATTAAAGAGTTATTAATTGATCTGCGCTGAGCCGTAAATTATACAAAATTCTAAAAAAACAAGTGAAATATTTATGTTCGTGGCATAGGGCTTCGGCAAAAAAAACTTGATTTTTCAGTGACGTTGTGTTAAACTGATACAACCTTTATTTTAAGAGAGGTGTTGCTTATGTACAAAATCAAAACCGAACTCGGTGACATAACCGTTACCCACGAGGTATTTACGACGCTTGTCGGCGCAGCGGCGACAAGCTGTTTCGGTGTACGCGGAATGGCGGTACGCGGCGTTACTGACGGTTTAGTTCATCTGCTGAAGCGGGAAGCTATGGGCAAAGGCGTTAAGGTGACCTTTGACACTACAGACTGCGAAACAAAACTGCTGATAGAAATCCATATAATCGCAAAAACGGGAGTTAACCTTCCAGTTATTTGTGAGAGCATTGTCGGCGCGGTATCGTATAAGCTCACGCGTGATACAGGCTTGCCCGTCAAAAACGTCGATGTTTTCGTCGATGGTATTATGGTCGATTGAGGAGATGCAAATGTCTAATACAGATAAGGTGACTGTCCTTAGCGGACAGCTTTTCCGTGATATGATTCTTAACGCCTCGGCGGTTTTGAACGATAAAAAGCAGTCTATAAATGAGCTGAACGTGTTCCCTGTTCCGGACGGCGACACGGGTACAAATATGAGCCTTACTATGGGTAACGCGGCGGCGGCGCTCGGCGATGTAAAGTATGAACGCGCGAATCACGATCTTGGCGAAATCGCCGGAGTAGTAAGCAGCGCGCTTCTGCGCGGTGCGCGCGGTAACAGCGGAGTTATTTTATCGCTGCTGTTCAGAGGTTTTGCGCAGTCGCTTAAAGGCAAGGAGAGCGCGATGGCGGGCGATTTTGCCCGTGCGCTTGACGACGGAGTTAAAGCGGCGTACAGCGCGGTTATGAAGCCGGCGGAGGGAACTATACTGACGGTTTCGCGCCTTGCCAAAGACGCGGCTATAGAGTACGCCGAAACCTATGCGGACGATACGACTGAGATAGAATTTGCTCCGCTGCTTGTAAAAGTAATTGAAGCGTCAAAAGCCGCCTTAGCGGACACTATCAACCTTAACCCGGTGCTGAAGAAAGCCGGCGTAGTGGACAGCGGCGGAGTAGGTTACGTATACATACTTGAAGCTATGCTTGCCGCAGTCAAAGGCGAACACTGGACTTCTGACGGCGGTACGGAGACAAACGCGCGTGCGGATTTTTCAGTGTTCAGCGATGAGGACATTACGTTCAGCTACTGCACAGAATTTATTGTGACGCGCACTAATAAGAAAGATACGAATAACCTGCGCGCGTTTCTGAATACGCTTGGCGACAGTATCGTCGTTGTGGATGACGAGGAACTTATCAAAGTACACGTACACACCGACCAGCCGGGCGTTGTGATTACTGAGGCGCTTGCCTACGGTACGCTGTTCAGTACCAAGATAGAGAATATGAGGGAACAGCATACAGAAAAGCTTAAAGAAGAAATCGCGGCGGAAATACCAGCAGAGCCGGAGTTCGCGGAAATCGAAAAAGAAATAGGCGTGGTAGCCGTCTGTGCAGGAAACGGAATGGCAGAGGTGTTCAAAAATCTTGGCGTTGACCGGATAGTCAGCGGAGGGCAGACAATGAACCCGTCCACGGAGGATATACTGCGCGAGATAAACCGTGTTCCGGCTGATAAAGTGTTTGTCCTGCCAAACAACAGCAACATCGTGCTTGCGGCAAATCAGTGCGTCGGCGCGGCTCACGAGCGCGATGTGATAGTTATACCGACGACAAGCATTCCTCAGGGGGTGTCCGCAATGCTTACGCTTGACCCTGACGTAAGCGCGTCGGAAATTGCCGCTGCGATGAATGAGGCTAAAGACAACGTAAAGACTATAAGCGTTACAAAAGCGGCTCGAGACAGCAATTTTGACGGAGCGGACATCAAGGAAGGCGATCTGCTGGCAATGCGGGAGGGCAAGCTGCTCTCTGCCGCGCCGGCGTTCAGCTCTCTGTTAGAAACGCTGAAAGAAACAATCGGCGGCTATGAACCGGAGTTCATAACTATTTACACAGGCTCGGACGCGGACAGTGACCAAACAGACGAGTTGGAAGCCGCGTTGTCAGCGGCGGCTCCCGACGCTGAAATCACAATAGTGGACGGCGGTCAGCCGGTGTACGCGTTCATCATCAGCGCGGAATAAAGGTAGTCGGCAGGTATTAGTCGGGAGCAGACAGTGGACGGAAGGTGCGCCCTACGGGGGACGAAAGGGATACTCGGGCGAGCGATGCTCGCCCCTACGGGAACGGGAGATAGTCATTAGTCTACAGTCGTGAGTAGGCAGTGGACGAGGGAAACGAGGAACGTTAGTCACCAATCACTACTCAAATATTATAGCACACAGTTTCTGATTTGTCAAGAGAAAATTTGTGTGTAATCGTAAATAATTTGTGAACAGCATAGGCAAATATATATTTGCCTATGCTGTTCATTATCTTTAGTTCATATGTTAACGGGGTCTTGCTCCCGGAGTTCCGGAGTTATTACCGCCGGGCTGACGCGGTACGGTCTCGCCCGGAGCCACTTCGGTCACTCCGCCCGGAGAGATGACGATATTTCCGCCGGTGCTTGGATCAGGAATGATTTGAATATTTCCGCCGCGATTACCTCCGCCGCCGTTCGGACGCGCTCCGTCCGCTACCGTGCCGGACTGGCGCGGAAGCAAGTTTTCAGTGCCGGCAGTAACAGGTGATAGCTCCGTATCGCCTGAGATAACGGTATATTCCGCTCCGTCAATGAAATCCGGCGACGCAATAAAGAAAGAGGTCGCGCCGCCGGGTACATCGTCGTCTATCCAAATATATGAACCGTCTGACCCGACGATTTTAAGTTTGCCGCCACTTTCAGAGATGCTCTCAAAACAGAAAATTCCCGCAGTGATAGTAACAGTACCGTCCGCATCAAGAGGGTCGCCGTCCGTCGGCGCATTGATAAATACGGCGACCTCGCCGCCGGTGATCGTGAAAGTACCGTTGCTGTCTATGCCGTCACTTTTAGAATAAACTCTCAGCCGACCGCCGGAGATATTGACTTCGCAAGTTGTAAGCTCGTCCGCGCGGTCGGAGCTTGCGTTGACACCGTCTTCGCCGCCTATAGCAATTACACTTCCGCTGCTGAGAAAAATTTTCTCCGCCTCAATAGCCTCATTTGTAATGCTTTCAAAGCGGCATTCTCCGCCGCTGTGGTCAAATGTCAGCGTACCAAGTACGGTTATCGCTTTGCCGTCGGGGTTATCCGCTTTGACGGACAGAGTACCGTCGCCGGTAACCGTGAAATTCTCTCCGCCGACTATAGCGTCAGCGGCGGCAGAGGTTATGTAGTTGTTTCCTACAAGGTTGAGCGTGATGCTTTGATTACTGTCGGCGGCAAGCAATGCCGTGCCGCCGGTACAGGTGATCTCGGCATTATCCAATGTGATCTCTGCGACGCTCGCCGTAACATAAATTTGAGCGTTGATAACTCCTGCAAGAGTGTAATCCGGTTCGGTAATCTCGGTTCGTATAAAAGTTTCCGGCTCGGCGGCAGTATCCGCATCGGACGGTTCCTCAAAGATTTCTTCAGGTGTGTTCGCAGAAGGTTCATCCGTACTGACGGTACTTGTACCGCATGCGGCAAGTATCAGAATCAGCGACAAAAGCAAAATTACCGCAAGTAATTTATTCAAAGTTGTATCCTCCTTTAATTTCATTCTGAGGATAATTATAACAGTAAAATATGAATATTTCTCCAGCAAGATATTAACGTTTCGTTAATTAAGGAACACGCACTAAATATCACGACGGGCGTATTAAGAACCGCCCGTCGTGATACACACAAATATTTATGCCGTTTAATTCCCGACCTCTAACTTCGCCTCATCACCCTTGCTGCGTTTAGTACCGCCAAAAGCGCGACGCCTACGTCGGCAAAAACAGCCTCCCACATCGTAGCTATCCCGAACGCTCCCAGCAGCAGAAACGCTCCCTTCACACCCAGCGCGAAAATAATGTTCTGCCACACTATCCGCTTCGTGAACCTTGAAATCTCAATGGCCTCAGCTAATTTTGAAGGCTCGTCGGTCATTATCACGACGTCCGCAGCTTCTATCGCCGCGTCAGAACCAAGTCCGCCCATCGCTATGCCTACGTCCGCGCGCGTCAAGACCGGCGCATCGTTTATACCGTCGCCGACAAAGGCAAGTTTGCCGCTGGTCTGCGTCAGAAGTTCCTCCACTTTAGCCACTTTATCTGCCGGCAAAAGACCGCCGTAAACCGCGTCTATTCCCAGCTCGTCTCCTACGGTTTCGGCTATCTGCGGATTGTCGCCGGTCAGCATTACAGTCTTGCGGATACCTTTGTCTTTAAGCGCGAAGATGGCATATTTGCTGTCCGGCTTGATTTCGTCCGCTATGACAATGCTGCCGGCGTATACTCCGTTTAAGGCGACGTATATCACAGTTCCGTCAGCGCCGGTTGCTTCAAACGCGATTCCCTCCCGTTCCATAAGTTTTCGGTTGCCGGCGAGGATAACATCCGCGCCGGACTTAACGCTTACGCCGTGACCGCTGATTTCTTCATATCCGGATAAATCCGCGCCCTCTACCGGTTTGCCGTACCCGCTCAAAATGGATTTGGCTATCGGGTGATTCGAGAAACTTTCCGCATAGGCGGCGAGTTCTATCAGTTCATCTTCGCTTTTGCCGTTTGCCGGTATCAGATTAACAACCTTAAACACGCCGTAGGTCAGCGTTCCCGTCTTGTCAAATACTACCGTATCCACTTTAGAAAGCGCCTCTAAATAATTACCGCCTTTTACAAGGATACCTTTCCTGGACGCGCCGCCAATACCTCCGAAGAAGCTAAGCGGAATGGAAATTACAAGCGCGCACGGGCAGGAGATGACAAGGAAAATCAGCCCCCTGTTTATCCAGTCCGTCCACGCGCCGCCCATAAGCAGAGGAGGCACGACCGCCATCAGCGCCGCGAAGATAACCACTACCGGAGTATAGTAGCGCGAGAACACGGTGATGAAGTTTTCTGTATGCGCTTTTTTGCTTCCCGCGCTCTCCACAAGATTGAGTATCTTAGCTACGGTGGACTCGCCGAACGTTTCGGTCACCCTAATAGTCAGCAGTCCGCTTTGGTTGATACATCCGGAAAGCACGCTTACGCCGGCGGATACCTTGCGCGGCACGGATTCCCCTGTAAGCGCGGTGGTGTCAAGCATTGATTCGCCGGCGGTAACAACTCCGTCCAACGGTATCTTCTCGCCGGGCTTGACAATGATGATGTCACCGATATTAACGCTCTCCGGCGCAACCCGAATTATATTAGTTCCGGTTTGAAGATTGGCATAGTCGGGTCTGATGTCCATAAGGTCGGCAATAGATTTCTTGGATTTGCGCACAGCCATATCCTGACACATCTCGCCGATCTGATAAAACAGCATCACCGCCGCGGCTTCGGGGTATTCGCCTATCGCGAACGCGCCGATCGAGGCGATAGTCATAAGAAAGTTCTCGTCAAATATCTGTCCGCGTATAATATTGCGTGCGGCTTTGATAAGTACGTCTCCGCCAAGTAGCAAGTAGCTTACGATAAGCACGCCTAACGAGAGATACGGTATACCCGTTATAAAGCGGTCGGCAAGCATACCTGCTCCGAACACCGCCGCGCCTATTGCCAGCCGTATTATTTGGGACTTGCCGCCCTCTTCGTGAGTGTGGTCGTGGTCATGCGAATGCGCGCGTGTATACGCGTCGTTATCGGTTACGGTAACTTCGCTTTCGTATTTGTGTACGGCGGTTTCAATAAGCTCTGTGATGTTTCCGGCAAGTTCCTCTGTAATATTAAACTGCAAAACAGAAGTTGAAAAATTAAGGCTCGCTTCGCTTACTCCTGTGATGCCGCTAACTTCGCGCTCAATTTTAGCGGCGCAGTTCGCGCAGCCTAATCCCTGAAGCGTAAAGGATTTTCTCATGGCAGGTTCTCCTTTATATAAAACATATGAACAAGTATTCATTTGATGTACCGATGATAACACACCTTTTCCGCGTTGTCAAGAGTTTTTTTGCGAAGATTTCTGATTTTTTATCAAACAAAAATCAGACGTCAGCCCGGCGCGGTCGCTGATTACTGCGTTGCAGCCAACGCCGGCTATAAACTTATTCTGCGCCGTATAAAAAAATGCTTGACAAATAGGTAAAGATGGTGTATAGTATTTTAGCCGCGTTGAAAAGGTTTGGACAAGTGCGCTGCAGCGCCGCCTTTAGAGCGAGACTTATATATACAAGGAGTGCGTAGATGTTATACGCAGTTATCACAACAGGCGGTAAGCAATACCGCGTTGCGGAAGGCGAAATCATTCACGTTGAGAAGCTTACCGCAGAAGATGGCGATACCGTTACGTTCAGCGAGATACTCGCAATTACGGGCGATGAGGGTACGGCAAAGTTTGGTGCGCCGTATGTAGAGGGCGCAAAAGTTACCGCAAAGGTTATCAAAAGCGGAAAGGCGAAGAAAATACGCGTTTTCAAAATGAAGCCTAAGAAAAACTACCGCAGGACATACGGTCACAGACAGCCGTATACGCGTCTGCAAATTGAGACAATTTCCGGAGGTGAAAACTAATGGCACATAAAAAAGGAATGGGTTCGACCAAGAACGGTCGTGAAAGTAAATCAAAGCGTCTTGGTCCGAAGCGTGCGGACGGGCAGTTCGTAACTGCAGGTACTACGCTGTTTACACAGCGCGGCACGAAGATCCATCCGGGAATCAACGTAGGACGCGGGTCGAACGATGATCTTTTCGCGAAGGCGAGCGGCATTGTTCGTTATGAGCGTAAGGACAAGGATCGCAAGCAAATCAGCGTTTACGATCTGGCTCAATAACAACCGATGAGTAAACCTAAACTATTGATAGACGCTCACCTTGATGAGGTGGGCGTTGTCGTTATAGAAAACACCGGCGGATTTGTCAAAATCGCGGCGGTAGGCAGTCCGGATATACGTACACTGCCGTGCAGCGAATGGACATTTACGCTTCCGGACGGATCGCAAGTCTATGGTGTCGTTGCGTTTTTACCGCCGCATTTAACCGGCGGAGGCGCGGAAGGCGGCATCGTGCCGGTTGACGAACTTTTTGTTGATACCGGAGGTATCGAACTGCCGGTCGGCTCATTTGGTGTGCGAAAAGTCCTGGAGTTTGACACCGGCGCCCTTATATCGGCAAAAGCCCTTGATAACCGAACAGGCTGCGCGGTGCTGCTTGACGTACTTAAAAGACTTGACGGGGACGATATTCCCGTGGAACTTACGGTACAGTTCAGCTCGCAGGAAGAAGCCGGACTGCGCGGTGCCGGAGCCGGCGCGGAGCGCGTTCAGCCGGATTATGCCGTTATCGTTGACGTTACGTTTGGGCAGGCGGCGGACGCCAAGGGATACAATGTGTTTGAACTCGGCAAAGGTCCTACGCTTATGCTCGGTGCGTCTGTAAACCGCGCTTTCACGGATAAAATCCGCAGGACGGCGGAACGGCGCGGAATACCCTATGTGATAGAGGTTACGGCGGGCGGTAGCGGCACTAACGCTGACAGGATTCAGACGGCGCATTTCGGGGCAGCTACCGCCGTAATTTCTATTCCGCTGCGATATATGCACACGGGAATTGAAACTCTTGATATGCGTGACGTTCAGGCGGCAAGCGACCTGATTTACTATTTGGTAAAGGACTGGAACGATGACTGATTTATTGAAACGCCTTACACAAGCGAGCGGACCCTCCGGCGCGGAGGACGATGTACGCGAAATCATCAAAGCCGAAGTGGCTCCGTATGCGGACGAGATAATTGAGGACGCTATGGGTAATCTGATTATTTTTCGCAAAGGTACGGATTCGTCTAAAAAAAAACCTCTGACGCTCGCGGCGCACATGGACGAAGTCGGCATAATCATAACTGAAGCGGTCGGCAAAGGGTTCTATAAGTTCGATTTTCTCGGTGGTGTAGATGTGCGCGTAGTAATGGGCAAACCTGTAAAAATCGGCGCCGTCAGCGGTGTGATAAGCCCGGGAAAAACGTGGCACTTATCAACCAAATCGGAGCGCGAGCGCCTGCCGAAGATTACTGATCTGTTCATCGACTGCTTCCGGGACGAAAGTCTGCGTCCGGGAGACTGCGGCACATTTATCAGCGCTTATGAAGAGTTCGGAAATGACTTCATAAAAGCGAAAGCGTTGGACGACCGGGCGGGTTGCGCTGTGCTTCTTACGTTGATGAAAC